>DASQNC010000049.1 GCA_035645145.1 Azospirillaceae bacterium
TTTTTGGCGCCGTGCGCGGCGGTAAGCGCGCGCGGCGGACGCTTGGACACGGTTGCGCAGTCGTCTTGGAAGGGGCCGCCCGGCCCCCGCGCCGCCCGGACCCCCTTGGGGTCCGGGCGGTCGCGCGTGCCCGCCCCCCCCGCACGCCGGCCGGGGCGGGCGGACGGGGAGGGCGGCGGCGCCCGCTCAGTCCGGGGCCGGCCCGGGGCAGGCACGGCAAGCTCCCTTTCATCCGGCCCCGGTGCCCGCACCTCTCGGGCCGCCACGCATCACCTAGGCGTCGCCACGCCGATCCAGCTTTTCGAACACTTTCTTCGGATCGGGCCGCGGTGCGTCGGGATCGGGATCCTGGCCCCGGCTCGGGTTGATGTCGTCCCGGCGGAGCCGACGCATTTCGGGATCCTCGGGCCCATTGGGCGCCATGTCGCCTTCGCTGACCATGCCGGCCTGCTTGTGCAGAACCCGACTGGGTGATGCTTCGCCGGAAGGGGCTCCATTCGCCTCCGGCTGTTCTGTTGTGGGCGTGTCGGCGTCGCCGATGCGGTTGCCGCGGTCTTCGCTCATACCCGTTCTCCGGTTTCCGGTTCCGTAGGCGCAAACAGCGGATCGGCGGCGCCATTCCCGGCCGTTGGAACGGCGCTTTTCAAGGGCGCAGGAAATGGGCAACTATTCCAACGACCTAAAGGCATACCCGCCGTTGCATCGACGGAGACAATCCAAATGAGGCTTGCCGTTCCCAAGGAGCGCCGCTCGCATGAAAAGCGCGTGGCGGCATCGCCCGAGACCGTGCGCAAGCTCAAGGGCCTGGGCTTCGACGTGGTGGTCGAGGCGGGTGCCGGGCTTTCCTCCGCAATGACCGACGCGGCCTATGCCGAGGCCGGGGCCACCATCGCACCCGATGCCCGTGCGGCCCTGGACGGGGCGGACGTGGTGTTGAAGGTCCAGCGGCCGATGGCGGCGGGCGACGGGTTGGACGAACTCCTGCCGATGAAGCCCGGAGCCGTCCTGGTCGGCCTGCTGGCCCCCTACCAGAGCGGGGATCAGATCCGCTCCTATGCCGAGCGGCGCATCGACGCCTTCGCCATGGAATTGGTGCCGCGCATCACCCGGGCCCAATCGATGGACGTGCTGTCCAGCCAAGCGAACCTGGCCGGGTACCGGGCGGTGCTGGATGCGGCGGCCGAATACGGGCGGGCGTTTCCGATGATGATGACCGCGGCGGGCACGGTGCCGCCCGCACGCGCCTTCATCATGGGGGTCGGCGTGGCCGGCCTGCAGGCCATCGCCACCGCCAAGCGCCTGGGCGCCATCGTGTCCGCCACCGACGTGCGTCCGGCGACCAAGGAACAGGTGGAAAGCCTGGGGGGCACCTTCGTCGCGGTCGAGGACGAGGAGTTCCGCCAAGCCCAGACCGCCGGCGGGTACGCCAAGGAAATGAGTGCCGAGTACCGGGAAAAACAGCGGGCGCTGGTGGCCGAGCACATCCGCAAGCAGGATATCGTCATCACGACGGCCCTGGTCCCGGGCCGCAAGGCGCCGGTCCTGGTGACCGACGACATGCTGCGGACCATGAAGCCGGGGGCCGTCCTGGTCGATCTGGCGGTGGAGCAGGGCGGGAATATCGAAGGCTCGATCCCCGGCGAGGTGGTCGAGCGCCACGGGGTGCGGATCGTGGGGCACCACAACATGCCCAGTCGCATCGCGGTGGACGCGTCGGCGCTGTACGCCCGCAACCTGCTGCATTTCCTGACCCCCCTGGTCGACAAGGAGGCCGGGGTGCTGAGGCCGAATCCGGAGGACGAGATCGTCAAGGCGACCTGCCTGACCCGCGCCGGCGAAATCGTCCACCCGTCCTTTGCCGAGACGGCGGGAGCCTGAACCCATGAGCACACACATCCCCCCCGCCCAGACGGGCACCCCGCTCGACCTGCAAAGCCAGATCGAGACGCTGCGCAGCGCCGCAGCCGGCCTCCAGGTCCAGGTCGATGCCTTGGCCGCGAAGGCGGCTGCCCATGCCCAGGCGGCGGCCGATGCCGGCGCCCACGCCGGGTTGCCGTTCTTCGTCACCGGTCTGACCGTGTTCGTGCTGGCCTGCTTCGTCGGCTACTACGTGGTCTGGCGGGTGACACCGGCGCTGCATTCGCCGCTGATGGCGGTCACCAACGCGGTGTCGTCGGTGATCATCGTCGGTGCACTGATCGCCGCCGGACCGGCCGGGTTCGACTTTTCCAAGTTCATGGGATTCCTGGCCGTGGTTCTGGCCGCAGTGAACATCTTCGGCGGCTTCATCGTCACCCAGCGCATGCTGGCGATGTTCCGCAAGAAAGACCGGTGAGGGAGCGCGGATCATGGAAACCTTCGCCGCACTCGCCTATCTGGTCGCCGCCATCTGCTTCATCATGGCGCTGCGCGGCCTGGCCAGCCCCGTGACCGCCCGCGCCGGGAACGCCTACGGCATCGCCGGCATGGCGGTCGCCATCGTGACGACGCTGATGCTGCCGGGAGTCGTCTCATACTGGCTGATCATCCTGGGCCTGCTGATCGGCGGCGCCGTCGGGGCCTACATCGCCCAGCAAATCCAGATGACCGCCCTGCCGCAACTGGTCGCGGCCTTCCACAGCCTGGTCGGTCTCGCGGCGGTCCTCGTCGGGGCGGCCGCGTTTGCCAACCCGCAGGCCTACGGCATCGGCACGGCGGGCGACATCCATGCCGGCAGCCTGGTGGAAATGGCCATCGGCGTCGCGATCGGCGCCATCACCTTCACCGGCTCGGTGGTCGCATTCGGCAAGTTGCAGGGCCTGATCGCCGGCAAGCCGCTGGTCTTCCCCCACCAGCACAAGCTGAACGCGGCGTTGGGTGGCCTGCTGGTGCTGCTGGTCATCTGGTTCGTGTCCGCCCAGTCGGCAACGGCGTTCGTCCTGATCGTGCTGCTGTCGTTCGCGCTCGGCCTGCTCCTGATCCTGCCCATTGGTGGGGCGGACATGCCGGTCGTCATTTCGATGCTGAACAGCTACTCGGGTTGGGCGGCCGCGGGCATCGGCTTCACGCTCGAAAACCATCTGCTGATCATCACCGGTGCCCTGGTCGGCGCATCGGGCGCCATCCTCAGCTACATCATGTGCAAGGGGATGAACCGCTCGATCTTCAACGTGATCCTGGGTGGTTTCGGCGGCGAAGGGGCCGTCGCGGGCGCGGGCGCCGGTGCGCAGGACCGCAACGTGAAGGCGGGTTCGGCCGAGGATGCGGCCTACATCATGCAGAACGCCCGCACGGTGATCGTGGTCCCCGGCTACGGCATGGCCGTGGCGCAGGCCCAGCATGCATTGCGCGAGTTGGCGGACCTGCTGAAGAAGGAAGGCGTGGAGGTGAAGTACGCCATCCATCCGGTGGCCGGCCGCATGCCCGGGCACATGAACGTCCTGCTGGCCGAGGCCAACGTCCCCTACGACGAGGTCTTCGAACTGGAGGAGATCAACCGCGACTTCGCCCAGGCCGACGTGGCGTACGTCATCGGCGCCAACGACGTGACCAATCCGGCGGCCAAGACCGATCCGTCGAGCGCCATCTACGGTATGCCGATCCTGGACGTGGAAAGGGCCAAAACCGTTTTCTTCGTCAAACGGTCCATGGCGTCCGGTTATGCCGGCGTGGAGAACGAGCTGTTCTTCCGCGACAACACCATGATGCTCTTCGGCGATGCCAAGAAGGTGACCGAGGAAGTCGTCAAGGCGCTGTCAGGCAGCGGCCACTGAGATCGTCACGGCCCCCAGCTCCTCCGCGCGGAGGAGTTGGGGGGCGGCTGAGACGGGGCACGTCGCCGCATGCCCGTGACGGCTGGCCGGTCCATCCCACATGGAAGGCATGCCGCGGCTTGCGCCATTGCCCATTCCCGGCCGCTCCAAACCTGCGCGGGGTGGGAGCCTGGGACCGTGCCCCATCTGCGGGCGTGACATGATCGCCGGTCCGTCGGTGGAGGCGCATCACTTGGTGCCGCGCACCTATGGCGGCAAGGTGACGGTGGACATCCATCGTGTGTGCCACCGTAAGATCCACGCCGAGTTGAGCGAGCGCGAGCTGCGCGACCTCTATCACACGGTGGAGGCGCTGCGCGCCCATCCTGCCATATCGGCGTTCGTGAAATGGGTTGCGCGCAAGCCACCCGAATTCACCACACGGACGTTCAAGCGCAAAGCCACGGGCGTCGACTAGTCCCCAATGCAACAAAGAGCTTGGCCCCCGTTCGGGGGCCAAGCGTCCGGCGAAGTCACAGGCCTGGTGTTATTTGGCCTTGGTCTTGGCCGCCCAATCCGCAAATCCACGCTCGACGATCTTCTCCGCTTCTCCGGAGGCGACCATCGCCTGGATACGCTCGCCGACCTTCGCCGCCAACGTCGCGCATGGCGATTTTTTGGAGAATCCGAAGTGGACGGCGGCCGTGTTGGCGATGAAGGGTGCCCTCACGACGGCGTCCTTGGCCAAATCGGAGCTGGCGAGGCCGCTGCGCCCCGAAAAATCGCTTACCAGGAAATAATCAACCCGCCCGGCGTCGACCATTTTGAATGCGGAATTGATATTGTCGCTGTCGCCAAGGTCCAGTTTTGCCGAAGCGAAGCTGTCGAACTCGCTTCCGAAGAGGAAGCCGCGCACCTTCAGCCCGCGCAGGCCGGTGAGCTGTTCCTTCGTCTCAACAGGCTTCGCACCCTTCTTGACCCAGGCGTGCGCCGGATCCTTGGCAAATGGCGGGGATACGAAGGTGGTGAACTCTTCCCGTGCCGGGAAATGGTAAATTCCGGGAATGAGGTCGATTTCGCCTGCCTTGAACTGGTCCAGCGCACGCTGGTATGCGCCCAAGCTGACGATCTCGATCGGGATTTTGAGATCGCCAAACACCCGCTTTGCCATCTCGATCCCGGCCCCGGACATCGACGCCCCTTCTTCCCAGATGAGCGGCGGGAACTGGGGATGGCCGGAGATCTTGACCGTCTTGCACTCTTGGGCCAGAGCGGACGAGCTGGCGACGGTGATCACCGCGACGAGAGCCGTGCGTAAGGAAACGGACATGTTCATCCCCGGTTGAGTTGCAATCTGTTAAATATTGTTGGTAGATTAAAAACTAATTACACGTATTCGTAGGGATATGTTCGCGGGTTCGTGCTGTTCGCCGCCACCGGCCTGGGATCCGCATCGGGGATCCCATTGTTGCCCATACCATTGTGCAGGTCTGCCGGCAGGACGCCGATCCACAGGGAGGGGCGGGACGGTGGCCTTTCCCTTCCTGGCCTGACCGCCAAACCCATCATTCTGCCCGATGCGCCGGGGCGCGCGTTCAGGCGGATGGGTTTCGTCTGTCTGTTCGTGAGGAGATGTGACGGGCGTGCGCACCGTCCGGCCGGAATTTGCCCTCGGCGGCCGGCGGCGGGCTACGCCCGCCGCCGGCCGTCCGGGCCTTGGTCTTACGGGGTTTTGATGCGTTCCTCGGTCCGGGTCGTCGAAGTCACCGGCGAGCCGGTGTAGTTGCCGCCGGAAAAGGCGCCCGTGCCGCCGCCGCCGGGTGCGACCGTGGTGGTGGTCGTGCGGCTGACACTCGTCTCGTCCGAGCCGCACGCCGCGAGGAGGAGGGCGGTTCCCGCGACCGCCGCGATGCTGGCGAGGATGCGCATGACGCTGTCCTTTCGGTTGTGAAACGTCCTCTGACAAACGTTCAAGGCTCCTTGCGGTTCACGGAAGGTCGCGTGCGGACCCGCAGCGGTGCGCTTTGTGAACGGCTCGGTTTGTCGGGTTGTGTTTTGTTGCGTCTTCGGAGCAATAATCCTCCAACAACGAAACAAACGAACCGGGAGGATGTCCATGAAGATCGCAGCCCTTCTCGGGGCCATCACCACCGCCGCCGTCCTCAGTATCGGTCCCGCGGTTGCCCAGACGAGCGTGCGCATCGGCTATGCGCTTGCGCCCGACTCCCACTACGGAGTGGCCGCCAAGGCCTTCGGCGACGAGTTGGCCAGGCTGACCGGCAACCGCTTCAAGGTCGAGCACTTCCCATCGAGCCAGCTGGGCGGCGAGCGGGAGATGATCGAAAGCCTCCAGCTCGGCACACTGGACATGACCGTCACCTCCACGGGCCCGGTCAGCAATTTCGTGCCGGAGGTCGGCATCACGGACATCCCCTTCCTGTTCCGGGACACCGCGCATGCCCGTGCGGTGCTGGACGGCCCCATCGGCCAGGAGATCCTGTCCAAGTTCCCGGCGCGCGGCATCATCGCCCTGGCCTGGGGGGAGCAGGGCTTCCGCCATCTGACCAATGGCCGCCTGCCGGTTCAGGCGCCGGGCGATTTGAAGGGCCTGAAGCTCCGCACCATGGAGAACCAGGTCCATATGACCGCCTTCCGCACGCTCGGGGCCAACCCGACGCCCATGGCGTGGCCGGAAGTGATCCCCGGCCTGCGGCAGGGCACCATCGATGGGCAGGAGAACCCGATCTCGGTCATCACCTCGGCCCGTCTGTTCGAGGTGCAGAAGCACCTGACGCTTACGCGCCACGTGTTCTCCCCGGCTGTGGTCCTGTTGTCGTCGTCGGTGCACGCGACGCTTTCCGACGCCGACAAGCAGGCGTTCCAACAGGCCGCCAAGGTCGCCCAGACAGCCATGCGTGGCTTCGTGGACGAGGTCGAGCGCCGCGGCGTCGCCGAACTGAAGGCGGCCGGAATGCAGGTGGTCGAGGGGGTCGACACCGCGCAGTTCCAGCAGGTGCTGGCGCCCGCCTACGCCGAATACGCCAAGCGCTACGGCCAAGCCAACATCGACCGCATTCGCGCTTACAAGTGACCGGCCCCGACATGCGCGCGTCCGCTCCGCGGCATCTTCAACGGCCGCGGAGCGGCGCCGCCATCCCGCATCCCCGCAGGTCCATGATCGAGACCCTCGACCGTGCCGTCGTCCGGGCGAACCAGATCCTCCTCATGGTGATCCTGGCTGCCATGACGGTCGTCATCTTCGCCAACGTCGCGCTGCGCTATCTGACGGACGAATCCATCCTGTGGGCGGAGGAAGTCGCGCGGTACCTGATGATCTGGCTGACGTTCCTGGGGGCCGGCCTCGTCCTGCGCTACGGTGGTCATCTGGCCGTGGACAATCTGCAGGATGCGCTGGGTTCCGGTGCCGCAAAGGGGCTGCGGGTGCTGATCCTGGCCCTGGTGGCCGTGTTCTGCGGCTTCATGATATGGATCGGCATCGGCTTCGTCGGCCGCACCTGGGCGCAGACGACGCCCGTGACCGATCTGCCGTTCGGTCTTGTTTACGCGGCCATGCCCGTGGGATGCGGCCTCATCCTGCTGCACCTGCTGATGATCGGGCGCCGCTTCGTCGTGGACCGCCGATACGACACCCAGGAAGGCTTCGACCCGTCCGCGAGCGGTTCGCTGTGATCACATCCATCCTGTTCGGCACCCTGGTCCTGCTGATAGCCCTTGGGGTGCCCGTGGCCTTCGCCATGGGCCTGTCATCCATCGCGGCGGTCGTGGCCCAGGGGCTTCCCTTGTTCGCCATCGCCCAGCGCCTGTTCGCCGGGATCGACAGCTTCCCCCTGATGGCCGTGCCGTTCTTCCTGCTTGCCGCCGAACTGATGACCGGCGGCGCATTGGCCGAGGTCCTGCTGCGTTTCGCCGCGCAGTTCGTCGGGCATGTGCGTGGCGGGCTCGGCCACACCAATGTGGTGACGCTGACCTTCTTCTCCGGCATCAGCGGGTCGGCCATCGCGGATGCCGCCGGGCCGGGCTCCATCCTGATCCGGCAGATGCGCAACTCCGGCTATCCGGTCGAGTACGCGGCCGCTTTGACCGCCGCCACCGCCATCGTCGGCCCGATCATTCCGCCATCCATCATCATGATCATCTACGCGCTGCAGGACCAGCGCGTGTCGGTCATCGCCCTGTTCATTGCCGGCATCCTGCCGGGCCTGCTGATCTCGGGCGGGCTTCTGGCCTACAACCACTGGGTCAGCGTCCGGCGCAACTACCGCGCCGAGGGCGGTTTCCCCAGCTTCCGCGAAGCGGTTGTGAACACGTGGCGTGCGCTTCCCGCACTGTTCCTGCCGGTGCTGATCGTCGGCGGCATCCACAGCGGTGCCTTCACGCCGACCGAGGCGTCGGTGGTGGCCGTGGCCTACGCCTTGTTCGCGGGGATGGTCGTGTACCGGACCCTCACCCCCCGGATGCTGCCCGGCATACTCCTTCGGGCTTCGCTGCTGACGGCGTCGGTGCTGCTGATCGTCGCCACCTCGGCCACCTTCGCCTGGGTGCTGACCTTCGCCCAGGTCCCCCAGGCACTGGCCCAGTGGATCATCGGGCTGGACCTCAGCCCGCTCGCGTTCCTGCTCGCCGTGAACGTCCTGCTGCTGATCTTCGGCATCTTCATCGAGCCGTTGCCGGGCGTGATGATCCTGGTGCCGATCCTGGCACCGATGGCGGCGGCGTTGGGCATTGACCCGGTGCACTTCGCCATCGTGGTCATCGTCAATCTGACGATCGGCATGATCACACCGCCGGTCGGCGGGTTGATTTTCGTGACGGCCCTGGTCGCGCGCATCCCGGTGTCCGCGGTGGTGCGCGAACTGTGGCCGATGTTGGGGGTCCAACTGGTGATCCTGGCACTGCTGACGCTCGTCCCCGAAATCAGCCTGTGGCTGCCGCGCCTGATGCTGGGCCGCTGATGACGGGGGGCCTACGTTCCCTCGACAGCCACCATGCGGAGTGTGGCCGCGCCCGCACGGACCTCACGCGCCTTGGCGTATTCCGGACTGTCATAGAAGCGGCGCGCGGCGTCCAGACTCGGAAATTCCAGGATCACCAGCCGGGACGGCGTCCAGTCGCCCTCCAGCACGTCCATGGCGCCGCCGCGCGCAAGATAGCGGCCGCCGTACGCCGCGACGACGCCCGACGCGATGGCCTTGTAGTCTTCGTACGTCCCGGGGGCGGTGACCTGCGTTTCAATGACGACATAGGCGGCCATGTCCGTACCCTCCGGCGGTCTGGATGAGGTGTCGACCATCCTGGTCCCGTCCCGGAGCCCGGTCCATGAAAAGCGGCCGGGTTCACGAAATCGCCCCGACTCACGAAATCGCAAGGCACAAATGCCGAAAGCCGTCACCGCAATTGCGGGACGGCTTTGCAAAGCATGGTCAACAGACCCTGGTCTTAACGCGGCGAGGAGCCGGTTGAGGGCTCTCAGTAGCCCTCGCGGTCCATGCGCTTGCGCAGGAGCTTGCGCAGCCGGCGCACAGCTTCCGCCTTTTCGCGGGCGCGCTTCTCCGACGGCTTCTCGTAGTTCCGGCGCAGCTTCATCTCACGGAAGATGCCTTCACGCTGCATCTTCTTCTTCAGCGCCCGGAGGGCCTGGTCAACGTTGTTGTCGCGAACGAGAACTTGCACGGCTTGACGTCTCTCCAAGTCAGATGGACCGGGTGCACCCCCGGCTGGGATAAGCCGGATTGTGCCCGGCGGATGGCTCCTCGAGCTTGCGTGGGTTCCTATCACAGGTAGGATCGCCTGTGAAGCGCATACCGACCAGCCCGAACGGACAGATGACACTCCTGAAGATCGCCCGCATGGGCCACCCGGTCCTCCGCCGTGTCGCCGACCCGGTTGCGGACCCCACCGACCCGAACATCCGGCGTCTGGCGCAGGATATGATCGAAACCATGATCGACGCACCGGGAATCGGCCTCGCCGCGCCGCAGATCCACGCGCCCCTGCGCCTCATCGTGTTCCGGGTGCCGGCGGCCCGGTCCACCGGCCAGCCCGACGACGGGCCCTTGCCCGACACCGTGGTGGTGAACCCCGTGGTCGAACCGGTCGGGGATGAGCGGACGATGCGCTGGGAAGGGTGCCTGTCGATTCCCGGCCTGCGCGGCGAAGTGCCCCGCTGGAACCGCATCCTTTACCGCGGCTGGGACCTGGACGGGCGGCCGGTGGAGCGGATGGCCTCGGGCACCCACGCGGGCGTCGTGCAGCACGAGGTGGACCACCTGGACGGTGTGCTCTACATCGACCGCATGCCCGACTTGAAGCGCCTCGCCTTCAACGAGGAGATGCGCCACTTCGTGCAGGATTGACCGCCGGAAATCCGGCAGGCACCTTCGGGAACCGACGACCCATGCATGTACAGATCTACGACGCGCCGGACGATCTCGAGGCGGCGCTGCTTGCCCTGAAGGACCGCATCCTGTTGGCGGCCCTGCCGGACGTGCCCTTCGATGGTTGGACACGACGGGGGATTCAGGTCGGAGCGGAGGCCGTGGGCGTTGATCCGGCCGAGGCCGCGATGGCCTTCCCGGAGGGGCCCGCCGATCTGGTTGCCCATTTCAGCGACTGGGCCGACCGCCGCATGCTGGACGGTCTGATCGCCCGGGATTTGGCGTCCATGCGGGTGCGCGACCGGATCGGCCTGGGTGTGCGGCTGCGTCTGGAGGCGGTGGCGCTTCACCGCGAGGCCGTGCGGCGCGCCGCGTCCTTCCTGGCCTTGCCGGAAAACGCGGGTCTGGGACTTCGGCTGGCCGGTGCGACGGCCAACGCCATCTGGTACGCCGCCGGGGATACGGCGACCGATTACAACTGGTACACCAAGCGCGGGCTTCTGGTCGGCGTTCTGGGAGCCACGACGCTCTATTGGTTGACGGACGAGTCCGAGGGGCATGCCGAGACCTGGCAGTTCCTCGACCGGCGCATCGACGACGTCATGCGCGTCGGCCGTGCGGTGTCCCGTCCGCCGCGACTGGACCGGTTGCCGGTCTATGTGCCGTCGCCGGCACGGTTCATCCGCCAGCTTCGCCGACGATTGCGCGATATGTGACGGGCAGGCGTTTCCCATGGTTCGGGGCCGTGGTCCAAAGACCGCGGTCCAAAGACGGCCGTCCCAACGCGTCGCGTGCGGCTGCCGGGCGCCTACTTCTTGCGGAAGGCGTCGAGCGCGACGACTTGGCCCCGCTTGGGCTCCTCGGGCTTGTCCTGTTCGGCCGTGTCGGCCCCGCTCGCGTCGGTCTTGCGGAGGTCGGCTTTGTCGGCCTGGGGTGCGGTCTCGGCGGAATCCGTATCCGCGTCGTCAGCCGGCTGGAATTGCAGGGCGAAATTGACCGAGGGGTCGGCGAAGGTGCTGATGGCGTCGAAGGGAATGACGATGCGCTCGCGCACGCCACCGAAGCTGAGCGTGACGGAGAACCCCTCATCGGTGACCTCCAGTCCGAAGAACTGGAACTGGAGGACGATGGTCATTTCGTTGGGGTACTGCGCGCGCAGATAGGCCGGGACTTCCACCCCGGGATGGTTCGTATTGAATGTAATGTAGAAGTGGTGGTCGCCGGGAAGGCCGTCCTTCGCCACCTGGGTCAATGCCTCGCGCATGACGTGCCGGAAGGCAGCGTCAATCATGCGGTCGTATCTCAGTCCTTCCGGAGACATTCCCCACCCACTTCGCGTTGCGCCGGGCCGGGTGACACGGCGCGAGTGGGGGGCTTCTGTTGCCCGGTGCCCCCCGAACCGCGCTATACGGCTGGTTTGCCTTAGCCCGCTAAGCGGGGTTAGGCGGCCATCCGAAGAGCAGGCGCCGTGTTGTCGTTGGCACCTATAGGATCGGCCCGATAACGGCGGAACCATGCCGGGCGAAAACTCCGCCTTTACTGCGCGCGTCGATCCTGTTTCGCCCCCACTGACCGGCCGAAGCCGGTTGAGTTGGTGGAGGCGCCGGGTACTGCCCCCGGGTCCGCTACGCCTATTCCACGAAGCGTTTATCGCCATAGTCCGGTGCGACCGGACGGATTGAATATAGGAGGGCTTTGGTCGTTGCGGAAGGCCCCCTCGCGGCCTACCGCCCCTTTATAATGCAACCCGCCGCCGAATGTCCGCCGGATCGGCCGTTCCGACCCGCATCAGGACCGGGTTGAGCCACTGGAGCACGCCGAAGGCCAGCAGCACCGCGCCGGCCACGGCGGTCAGCGTGGCGGCGCTGGCCACCCCGCCCAGCAGGCCGCCGGCAAGGCTGCCCAACGGCAGGCTGCACTGCGCCACCACGCGGCGGATGGCGAAGACGCGGCCCTGCTTGTCCGATGGCACCACGCTCTGCCAGATGGACTGGGAATGGGCGTTCATGAACGGGACGGCCAGTGCGGCAGAGGCGGCACCCGCCAGAACCACGGTGAAGCTTCCTTCGGCATAGGCGAGAAGGCCGGCACCCGCCAGGATCATCGGCACCACCAGCCCGCGGGCCAGCCGGGTCTTCAATCCGCCCCATGCGCTGACGGCGAGGCCGCCGGCAAGGCCGCCGACGGCCGTTGCCAGACCCAGGCGCGCCAGCGCGTCCTCGAACGACAGCCCTTGGGCGGCCCAGTCGGCGGCTGTGTCGAATTTCACCACCAGCACGCTCAGCACATTCGCCAAGGACGCGACGAAGTTCGCCATGGTGAAGCAGGCCAGAAGCCAGAACAGCGACGGCCGGGCCGCGATGTAGGTCCAGCCCATGGACACATCGGACCAGAACCGGTGCTGGCCCCGCTCCGGCTCCGGCGAGGGAATCCGTATCGCCAGCAAGGCCAATCCGGCCAGCAGGTAGATGACGGCGTGGATGGCGATGCCGAACGCCGCGCCGTCGGGTTGGCTTTCGAGGCCCATGGCCGTCCAACCCCGGTCCCGCAGCATCTGCGGCATTCCGAAGATCACGGCGCCCAGTGGCGGGCCGAGCAGCAGGCGCATGTACCAGGCGGTCTGCATCATGCCGTTGGCCCGCGGCAGCTGCGCCTTGGGCACGAGCGTGGCATAGGCGGTGTCCAGCGCCGCCGCGTGGAACGAGCCGACGAAGGCGTTGAGGGCGCTGAGGGTCACGATGGCGGCGAGACCGCCCGTGCCCGTGAGGACGGCCCAAGCCATGGCGGCGTTGACGACGGCGTTGCCGATGTCGGACAGCATCATCACCGTGCGCCGGTCGTACCGGTCGGTGATGGACCCGGCGAGCGGTGCGCTGAACACGCTCGCCACCAGGAACGCCATGTTCACGGCCGCGAGCGCCGCCGCCAAGTCGGCCTTTTGATGCTCGTCCGGGAACAGGGCGGTGGCGAGCCAGGCGTTCACGCAGAACAGCGTGATCCCGCTTCCCGCCATGGCGAAGACCTGGGTGGCCCAAAGGGCCAGGAAGGTGGAAAAGCGTTGCGGCGCCGGCTGCGCGGAGGATTGCCCCCCGTCGCACGACATGGGCGGTCCCCTTAAGCCGGCCGGCCCAGTGCCGTCATCAATTCGGTCCATTCGCGTTTGCTGAGGCCGCTGGACTCCACCGTCACGGCCTCGCCCGCCAGCATCCGCTTCACGACCGCCAGTCCGGTTGCGGACAGGCTCACTGCGCCCAGCCGGTACTCCTTGAACGCCTCGAACGTCAGCGGCACCCAGCGCGCGAGGGTGTCGATCATGACTTCGGCATAGGCGCGGATCTCGTACTGGGCGTGCGGATCGGCACGCAGCCGCAGGAAATGCATCAGGTTGTGCAGATCCGTCTTCCAGTACCACTGGGTATAGGTGTTCAGGGTCAGGTTCATGCGCGCCAGCTCGCGCGCCAAGCCCCTGCGGTCCGGGTCGATCAGGCTGCCATCCTCGCGGACGTTCAGCATCTCCTCGTAATGGTCGTACGTGCGCCCGGCATCCTCGCGCAGAAGATCGAGCACGCGAGCCGCCTCGTCGCCGGTCAGCACGTCGCCGCGGCCCTGGCGGTTCACCGACGATTGCGCCGCCAGATGCTCCGGCGTCGGGATGTAGAATTCCCGGTCCAGGATCGAATAGCGGGCCGAGTACTCGTTCACATTCGCGGTGCGGTGCCGGATCCACTGACGGGCCACGAAGATCGGCAGCTTCACATGGTACTTGATCTCGCACATCTCGAACGGGGTCGAGTGCCAGTGCCGCATCAGGTATTTGATCAGGCCGGCATCCTCGCTGACCTTCTTCGTGCCGCGGCCATAGGACACGCGCGCCGCCTGCACCACCGCGCCGTCGTCGCCCATGTAGTCGACGACTCGCACGAAGCCGTGGTCCAGCACCGGAATCGCCGTGTACAGCACCTCCTCCAGTGCCGGCACGGTCGGGCGGCGGGTCTCGTGCCGCTGCGCGCGGGCCTGGGCGATCTCCTCCGCCTGCTGGGAGGTCAAAGCGGCATTCGGGACGGTCGGTGTGCTCATGGCGGCGGGCTTCGCTGGCGAGTCCGGATCAGACCGCGAAGTTAAAGTGGGCGGCCCGGGAGCGCCATACGAATTGTAGTGGTTGGCCCCGTGGCACCACACAATCCCCAGTTCAGCCGGCCCCAGTTCCGCCGGCTTCCTTCAACAGGGTTTCCATGCACTCGGCCTCGGTCCCCTTGGCAAGGGCGGAGCCGTCCAGGCGGCCCTCCTCCCAGGCCGAGATGATGGAGGGGTGCACGTAACCGGACCGGCAGACGGCCGGTGTGTTGCCCAGCGCCCGCGAGACCTGCCGGATGGCGGCGGCGACCGCGCGCTTGGCGTGGGCCTTGTTCTGGGGCGGGGGCGTTTCGGCCAGCGCCGCGGCGCACAGGTGGGTGCCGGCCCAGGTACGGAAGTCCTTGGCCGTGAAATCGGCGCCCGTGATCTGCTTCAGATAGGCGTTCACATCCGCCGAACCGACGCCGCGCCGTTCGCCCTCGTCGTCCACGTATTGGAACAGGTGCTGCCCGGGGACGTCCTGGCAGGCCCGAACCACCTTGGCCACGCGACGATCGTTCAGGCCCACGTTCCAGAGCCTTCCGCTCTTGCCACGGAACTGGAAGCGCATCTCGGCCCCGTCGATGCGGACATGCCGGTCGCGCAGCGTGGTCAGCCCGAAGCTCTGGTTCTTGGTGTAATCGGCGTTGCCGACGCGGATCAGCGTCTGCTCCAAAAGCTTCACGATGGCGGCCAGCACCTTTTCCCGCGGCAGGCCGGGACGCTTGAGATCCGCTTCCACCCGTTCGCGGATCCGCGGCAGGGCGTGGGCAAAGGCGAGTATCCGTTCGAATTTGGCCGTGTCGCGCGCTTCGCGGAACCGGGCGTGATACTTGTACTGCTTGCGTCCCTCGGCATCGCGGCCCGTCGCCTGGATGTGCCCGTCGGCGTCAGCGCAGATCCAGACGTCCGTCCAGGCCGGTGGGATCGCCAGTGCCCGGATCCGCTCCAGCGTGGCCGCGTCCGTGACGCGGCCGCCCTTGGCATTCCAATACGTGAAGCCCTTGCCGGTGCGCCGGCGCGAGATGCCGGGCTCGTCGTCGTTCACATAGCGCAGGCCGGCGGCCTCGGCCGTCTCTTCCGGAGGTGGCGTTTCGGGGGCCGCCGGCACGGCGGAGGGGCTGGGGGCAACGGGAAGGTCGTGCAGGCGCGCGTCCATGCCGGTTGCAACGTGCGACCGTGCGGTTTGCTCCGCCCCCGTGATCCTGGGCCCCGTGATCCTGGGCCCCGTGATCCTGGGCCCCCGTGATCCCGGGGGAACCCGAACGCGACGCCCGTGCGCCCTATTGCACCACGATCCGCGGGGCCGGCCGGTGCGGTCCGCCCGCCACCTTCCCCCAGACCCGCGCGGCGATCGCCCGGTAGGCGGCGGCATGCGGGCTGTCGGGCTCGGATACGACGATCGGGGCGCCGCCGTCGGACGTCTCGCGGATGCGGATGTCCAGCGGGATCTCGCCCAGGAACTCGACACCCAGGCGCTCGGCCTCCGTGCGTGCGCCGCCGTGGCTGAACACGTCCGTCCGGTGGCCGCAGTTGGGGCAGCAGAAGTAGCTCATGTTTTCGATGATGCCGAGCACCGGCACATCGACCCGCCGGAACATCTCCAGCCCCTTGCGGGCATCGAGCAGCGCGATGTCCTGCGGGGTGGAGACGATCACCGCGCCGGCAAGCTGCACCTGCTGGCACAGGGTCAATTGGGCATCCCCGGTCCCCGGCGGCATGTCCACCAGCAGCACGTCGAGTTCCCCCCAGGCCACGTCCCGCAGCATCTGCTGGATGGCCCCCATCACCATCGGCCCGCGCCAGATGGTGGGCTGCTCCTCGGGCACCAGGAAGCCGATCGACATCACCTTCACGCCATGCCCGGCCAGCGGTTCCATCCGCCGGCCTTCCAGGATGTTCGGACGGCCGGACAGGCCCATCATCCGCGGCATGGACGGGCCGTAGACGTCGGCGTCCAGCAGGCCGACACGCAGCCCCTGGGCGGCCAAGCCCAGCGCGAGGTTCGCAGCGGTCGTCGATTTGCCCACGCCGCCCTTGCCCGAAGCCACTGCGACGATGGCACGCACGCCCGCCACCTCGGTGCGGCCTGCGCGCGCCGGCTGCGGCTGGGCGGGCGGGGGCGGAGGGGAGGTGGGAGCGGCGGTCCTGTGGGCGGTCAGCACGGCGGTGACGCGGGTCACGCCCGGCAACCGTGCCACTGCCTGTTCGGCCGCCTGGCGCAACGGTTCGAGCGCTGGTCCGCGCCTGGGGTCGACCTCGACGGCGAACGAGACGTGCCCTTCGCGCACGGCAAGGCCCGTGACCATGCCGAGCGAGACGATGTCCCGCCCCTGGTCGGGGTCGGTGACCTGCCGCAGGGCCTCGGCGACTTGTGCTTCCGTAATCTGCGCCATGGTTGAAAACTTACGCCCTTCACCGATATTGCGGCGGAACCCACGTCCGGGTGGTGCATCCCATGCACGGGTCACCATATGAGGGCGAAACGGTCCGACGGGAAGGGAGATGCCCGGCGGATGGCATGCGAGGTGTGTGGGATGCCGTGGAACAATCAGGGTGGGGGTGGCAGCGGCGGCCCCTGGGGTCCGCCGCCGGGTGGCGGCGGGCGGAATCCGTGGGGCCAGGGTGGCGGCGGCGGCGGCTTCGGCGGCGGCCAGCAGTCACCCGATCTCGAGGATCTGCTGCGCAAGAGCCAGGACCGGTTGCGCCGCCTGTTCCCGGGCGGGGGCAACGGTGGAAAGGGCCTTCTGGCCGTTCTCGGCGTCCTGATGCTGGTCTGGTTGTTCACCGGGGTCTACCGGGTGCAGCCGGATGAGCAGGGGGTGGTCCTGCGGTTCGGCCAGTATGTCCGGACCGAACAGCCCGGCCTGCGCTACCACCTGCCGACGCCGATCGAAACGGTGGAGCTGCCGAAGGTCACGCTGGTCAACCGGGTCGAGGTCGGATTCCGCTCGGCCGGCGAGTCCCGGCGTCCCGGCGGCGAACGGGACATTCCCGACGAGTCGCTGATGCTGACCGGCGACGAGAACATCATCGACATCGACTTCAACGTGTTCTGGGTCATCAAGGACGCGGGCAACTACCTGTTCCGCATCCGCAACCCCCAGGACACGGTGCGCCGCGCGGCCGAGAGCGCCATGCGCGAGATCATCGGCCGGACCGAAATCCAGCCCGCCCTGACCGATGCCCGCGAGGAGATCGAGGTGCAGACGCGCCGGCTGCTCCAGCAGATGCTGGACGATTACCAGTCCGGCGTGGAGGTCACGCAGGTGCAGCTTCTGAAGGTGGATCCGCCGGGTCCGGTGGTGGATGCGTTCAACGACGTGCAGCGTGCGCGTTCCGACCGCGAACGCCTGCGCAACGAGGCGGAGGCCTACCGCAACGACATCATCCCGCGCGCCCGCGGCGATGCGGAACGCCTGTTGCAGGAGGCGGCCGCCTACCGCGAGCAGGTCATCAGTCTGGCGCAGGGTGACGCGCGCCGGTTCGCGTCGGTGCTGGATGCATACAAGCAGGCACCCGAGGTGACAGCCCAGCGCATCTACCTGGAAACCATGGAACAGGTGCTGCGCGGCACCAACAAGGTCATCATCGATGCCGCGGGTGAGAACGGGCAGGGCGTGGTGCCGTACCTACCGTTGCCCGACATCATGCGCCAGATGCCGCGTCCGGGCACGCCCCAGGCGCAACCGCAACAGGCGCCGCGCCGCTGAGGGGAAGATCCGCAGCCATGAATAGATTTCTTCTTGCCGTCGGCGCCGCGGTCGTCCTTCTGGCGGTCATCGCGGCCAGCGCGCTGTTCACCGTGCGGGAGACCCAGCAGGCGCTGGTGCTCCAGTTCGGCCAGCCGGTCGACGTGATCAGCGAACCGGGCCTCAAGGTCAAACTCCCGCTCGTCCAGAACGTGGTCTACATGGAGCGCCGGGTCCTCGACCTGGAGCCGCCGATGGAGCAGGTGATCCTGTCCGACCAGCGCCGGCTGGAGGTGGACACGTTTGCGCGCTACCGCATCTTCAGCCCGCTGGACTTCTACCGGTCGGTCGGGAACGAAGCGGTGGCCGAGACCCGCCTGTCCTCCATCGTGAATGCCACCGTCCGCCGCGTGCTGGGTTCCGCAACCCAGCTCCAGGTCTTGTCCGAGGAGCGGGCGCGGCTGATGGAGGAGATCACCCGCCAGGTGAATGCCGAGGCGCATCGGTTCGGCATCGAGATCGTGGATGTCCGCATCCGCCGGGCCGACGTGCCGGACGCCGCCACCCAGGCGATCTTCGCCCGCATGCGTTCGGAGCGCGAGCGCGAAGCGGCCGAGTTCCGCGCCCAGGGGCAGGAGCAGTCCCAGCAGATCCGCTCGCGCGCGGATCGCGAACGGACGGTGCTGCTGGCCGAAGCCCAGCGCGATGCGCAGATCCTGCGCGGTGAGGGCGACAACCAGGCCCTGCGGATCCTGGCCGAGGCCAACAACCGCGACCAGCAGTTCTACGCCTTCTACCGGACGCTCCAGGCCTATCGCGAGGCCATGCGGAACGAGGACACCACGCTGGTGCTCTCGCCCCAAAGCAACTTCTTCCGCTTCTTCAGCGGTTTCCCGCAAGCCCAGGGCAGCGCGGGTGCGGGGAACGGGGCCGGCGGTGGCGGGCCGGTGGCGGGCGGGGCGGTTCCCCCGGCTCCGGCGCAGGCCCAGGCACCGGGCGCGGCCGGTGCCAATCGGCCGTGACGGGGCGACCGTAACGGGGTGGTCCGCAGCGAAAGGGGGCCGGGCGCACGCCGTCCGGCCCTTTCCTGTTCCCGGCTCCCGACCCTCTACTTTCGGGCGGTGCGCCGAATTGCCCGGCCCTGCTGCGGCCGGCATAGCCTTAATTGCACCAAACTCGCTTTTCAGAAGAATCGCAGGCGCGGTAGGTTCGAGCCGACTGTCAGGTATTGCCCGATCCGTCAGGTGCCGTGCCCGCGTCATATCGAGGCCCCGTCAAGGCCAGGAGAAGTCGTCCGTGTTCCACGTCGTTCGCAGCCCTTCGGCCCATGACGCCCGCAGGCCGGTCCGCCCGTCGATCCGTGCCCGGATTTGCGCCGCCGCCCTCGCCATCGCCGTCGCAACCTCGACGGTGGCACCGGTACCGGCGCTGGCGCAGCGCAGCCCGCCCGTCAGTTTCGCCGACCTTGCCGAGAGGCTGCTGCCCGCCGTCGTGAACATTTCCACGACGCAGTTCATCCGGCCCGGCAATGGTCCTGGGGGACCCGGCGGCCCTGGCGGTCCCGGTGGACCCGGCAATCCCGAAGGGCGGGAGCGCGGGCCCGACCTGCCTCAATTCCCGCCGGGCTCCCCGTTCGAGGAGTTCTTCCGCGACTTCTTCGACCGGCAGGGCCGCCAGCCCAACGCGCCGCCCCGGCGGGCGACGTCGCTCGGCTCCGGTTTCATTATCGACGGGCGCGAGGGCTTGGTCGTTACCAACAACCACGTCATCGACGGGGCGGAGGAGATCAACGTCGTCCTCCAGGACGACACCTCGATCCGCGCCCAACTGATCGGCAAGGACCCGCAGACCGACTTGGCGCTGCTGAAGATCCAGCCGCCCCAGGGCAAGCAGCTCAGCGCCGTCACGTTCGGCGACAGCGACAAGGTCCGGGTGGGCGATTGGGTGGTCGCCATCGGCAACCCGTTCGGCCTGGGAGGGACCGTGACGGCCGGCATCCTGTCGGCCCGTGCACGCGACATCCAGTCTGGCCCCTATGACGACTTCCTGCAGACCGACGCCTCGATCAACCGGGGCAACAGCGGCGGCCCGATGTTCAACCTCAACGGCGAGGTGATCGGCATCAACACCGCCATCTTCTCGCCGACGGGCGGGTCCATCGGCATCGGCTTTGCGATCCCGGCCAACCTCGCCAAGGGCGTCATTGGCCAGTTGCGCGAGTTCGGCCGGACCCGGCGCGGCTGGCTCGGCGTCCGCATCCAGGGCGTGACCGACGAGATCGCGGACAGCCTTGGGCTGGATAGGCCGCGCGGTGCGCTGGTGGCCAGCGTCACTCCCGGGGGGCCGGCGGCCGCCGCCGGCATCCAGCCGGGCGACGTGATCCTGTCCTTCAACAACCGTCCGATCGACGAGATGCGGAAGCTGCCGCGCACGGTCGCCGAGACCGGCGTCGACCAGACCGTCCCCGTGCAGGTCTGGCGCCGCGGTCAGCAGATCAACGCCCAGGTCAAGGTCGGCGAACTGGAGAAGGCGGAGCAGCAGGGCCTGCTCGCTGCCGTGCCACAGCAGGAGCAGCAGCGCAGCCAACCCCAACAGCAGGTCGATGCCCTGGGTCTGAAGCTTTCGGCGCTGACCAACGAACTGCGCCAGCAGTACGAGATCGGCCGCGAGGTGAAGGGCGTCGTGGTGACCGAGGTGGCCCCGGACAGTCAGGCCGCCCAGCGCCAGCTGCGTCCAGGCGACGTGATCGTCGAAGTCGGTCAGGAGGCGGTCGCCACGCCGGGCGAGGTGCAGCAGAAGATCCGGCGCGCCCGCGAGCAGGGGCGCAAGTCGGTTCTTCTGCTGGTGGAACGCCAGGGTGATCTGCGCTTCGTGGCGCTGAACGTTCCCGGCTGATCCGGGCCTGCACCGGCCGGTTCCGCACGGGCCCCGCCTTTCCCGAGGCGGGGCCCGTGCTGTTTCCGAAGGTCGTCCGGGGCCGTTTCCGACCGCCCAGCGAAAGTTTCGACTTTCGGTGGGCGGCGGGCGCGACCGCGCCCCGCGCCGCCAAGGTTCCAACAGGGGCGCGCGGACTTGAACCGGGGGCCAACTGGCGCGCGAGCCAAGCGCAGCGCCCGCAATTGAGGAACAAGCCGAGCGCATGGAGACATGCGCTCGGCGGTATCAGGACAGGAGGATGAACCGGCGTATCGCCGTCAGGCCCTCTTCGGGCGCGTCGCGGAACACGCCGTGGCCGCATCCGGGGAAGCGCTGGAAGCGGACCAGGTGCTGCGGGATCGCCGCGGCCATTTCGGCGGCGTCGTCGGCCGGGGTGACGGGGTCCTCTTCCCCGGCCATGACCAGGGTCGGGCACCGCACCTTGGGCAGGTCGGGCAGGAAGTTCATGCGGTGGATTTCGCCGTCCGGCCGCTTGCGGAAGTGCAGCAGCACCTCCGGCCGGCGCACCACGCGCGCCGCCCCGTCGCCCGTGAACATGTCATGCCGGGTGTTGTAGAGCGGATAGCAGACCCGCTCGTAGGCGGCCTGGGTCTCCGGGTTCGGATCGTCCCAGAAGGCGTCGGCGATGCGTTGCGCCTCGGGCCCGCCCAGCTTCCGGAACATGGCGGAAACCCGTTCCGGCACCTTTCGCGCGATGGTGGAGGACAGGATCAGCTTGCCGGGATGGTCGGCGTGGCGGGTGGCATAGGATTGGGCCACGTAGCCGCCGAACGATTGGCCCAGCACGATCGGCTTTTCGATCCCCAACGCATCGCAGAAGGCGCGCACATCGTCGCCCCATTGCGCCAGGGTCCATCGGTCTTCCGGACCGGCCTCGCTGCGGCCCTGGCCGCGGTGGTCCAGGTAGACCACCTGGCAGATGTCGGCGAAGGCCGAGAACATGGGCTTGAAGACCGAATGGTCGTAGCCCGGTCCCCCGTGCAGCAGAAGCAGGACCGGCTTCTGCCGTAGGGTCGAACCGTCCGGAACCATTCCGGCGCCCTCGACGTCGAAGAACAGCCGAACGCCGTTCACCTGCACATGCATGGTCTCCTCCCTCGTCCGTTTCCCGGTCAGGCTTCCTTGAGTTCGGCGGCGCGGTAGCCTTGCAGGTATAGAACGGCCGTCAAGTCGCCATGGTCGATGCGGACACGGGCGGCAGCGGCGACGGCCGGTTTTGCGTGGAAGGCGACGCCGAGCCCGGCCGCCTGGAGCATTGGAAGATCGTTGGCGCCGTCGCCCACCGCGACCGCCTGGTCGGGTCCGAACCCGAGCCGGCCGCACGCCTCGCGGAGCGCCACCAGCTTCGACTCCTTGTCCAGGATGGGTTCCACCGGCCGGCCGGTCAGGCGGCCGTCCTCGATCTCCAGGTCGTTCGCCTGTTCCTCGTCGAAGCCCAAATCGGCGGCAACCCGTCGGGTGTAGAACCGGAACCCGCCCGAAACCAGCAGGCACCGGGCGCCCGCCGCCCGCATCGTCGCCACCAAGGTCCGCGCCCCCGGCATCGGCTGGATGCGCGGCAGCATGTCGGCCAGCACCTGCTCGGGTAACCCCTTCAGCAGCATCAGCCGTTCCCGCAGGGCGGCGCGGAACTCCAGTTCGCCGTTCATGGCGCGCCGGGTGATCTCGGCGATGCGGTCGCGGATGCCGACGGCTTCGGCCAGTTCGTCCAGCATCTCCTGCCGGATCATGGTGGACTCCATGTCCGCCACCAGCAGCCGCTTGCGCCGCCCGCCGACGGCCTGGACCGCCACATCCACCGGTGCGCCGGCCAGGGCCGCGCGCACGGCCGCCTCCGCCTCCTGGGCGTCGCCGCCGTCGAAGGCCACGTCGCAGGCAATGCCCGGCGCCAGCCAATCCACCCCGCCCGGGCGGGCACCGGCATCGGCCAGCGCCTCGCGCGCGCGGCCGGCCGTGCTATGGTCGAGCACCGGCGCCGCCGGGTCGCAGACAAGGGTGAGGACGTGGGTCATCGGCCGGTGCGGATTGCATGAGGACACCAGGATTTGATACGCCCCGGCCACCGTCCCTGTCCATCGACGCCAGGCCGGTCCTTGTGGTCGGCGGCCCGACCGCCAGCGGGAAATCGGCGCTGGCGCTCGACTTGGCCGAGGAACTTGGCGGTGTGGTCGTCAACGCCGACAGCATGCAGCTCTACGGCGATTTGCGGATCCTGACCGCGCGTCCTTCGGAGGCCGACGAGGCCCGCGTGCCGCACCGGCTTTACGGTGTCCTGTCCGCCCAGGATCGCAGTACGGCGATCACCTGGCGGGACCGGGCGCTGGCCGAGATCGCCGCGGCGCACGGCGCCGGCCGGGTGCCGGTGCTGGTGGGCGGAACGGGGCTGTACCTGAAAGCCCTGATGGACGGGCTGCCGGCGGTCCCGGCGGTGGACGAGGCCGTGCGTGCGGCCGTGCAGGCCCGTTTGGCGGCTGAAGGGGTGCAGGCGCTGCATGCCTGGCTCGCCCGGTGGGATCCCGTCACCGCGGCCCGGCTCGCTCCCGGCGACACCCAGCGCGTGGCGCGCGCGGTGGAGGTGCTGGAAGGCACCGGCCGGCCCTTGTCGGCATGGCTGGCCGATGCCGCGCCCCGGCCGCCATCGGGGCTGCGCTTCGTGGTTGCCGTTCTGAACCCTCCGCGCGACCGGCTCTATGCCACCTGCGACCGGCGCTTCCTGGCGATGCTGGACCTGGGCGCGCTGGACGAGGTCGCGGCGCTGCTGGCGAAGGGGCTTGCCGGCGATCTCCCGGTCATGAAGGTCATCGGCGTTCGCGAGTTGGGCGACCATCTTCAGGGCAGGGCATCCTTGGACGATGCCGTGCGGCGGGCCCAGCAGGCGACCCGAAACTATGCCAAGCGCCAGGCGACGTGGTTCCGCCATCAACTGGCCGGAGGCGCCGGTCGGACACTCATGTGCTTTCCGGCACCGCCGCCGGCCCGGGATCCGGCGTTCCGCACCCTGGTGGCGGAGGTCGGCGGCTCGCGCGGAGGCTGAGGCCGAGACATGTTGTGGCCAGGTAATGGCTGTAATGCGCAATAAAATTATTATAACCAGCAGCAACCGGACAAGAATCTTTGCTGCGCGTATTGACGTGCTGCACCGCACTGCATAGGTTGCCGGTCCCACCACCCTTCCAGGGTGGCCCGCCCCGTATGTCGGCCGCCACCCAGAGTAAGACGAGAGCGTGTGATGTCCGCGACCCCGATGAACGGAGCCGAAGTCGTCCTGAAGGCACTGCGTGATCAGGGCGTGGACGTTATTTTCGGCTATCCCGGCGGCGCGGTTCTTCCGATCTACGACGCGCTGTTCAAGCAGAACCACATCCGCCACATCCTCGTCCGGCACGAGCAGGCGGCCGTGCATGCGGCCGAGGGGTATGCGCGTTCCACCGGCAAGGTGGGTGTGGTGCTGGTGACCTCGGGGCCCGGCGCCACCAACGCGGTGACCGGCTTGGCCGATGCCCTGCTGGACAGCATCCCCATCGTTTGCCTGACCGGCCAGGTGCCCACCCACCTGATCGGGAACGACGCCTTCCAGGAATGCGACACGACGGGGATCACCCGGCCGTGCACCAAGCACAACTACCTGGTCAAGGACGTGAACCTGCTGGCCCGCACGGTGCACGAGGCCTTCCACGTGGCGCGCAGCGGCCGCCCGGGGCCCGTGGTGATCGATCTGCCCAAGGACATCCAGTTCGCCGACGCACCCTATGTCGAACCCGCGGACGTCCACCACAAGACCTACCGGCCGCAGGTGCAGCCGGACCGGGCGCGGATCGAGCAGGCGGTGGAGATCATCGCGAACGCCCAGCGGCCGATTTTCTACACCGGCGGCGGCATCATCAATTCCGGTCCGCGCGCGGCGCAGCTGCTGACCGAATTCGTGCGGCTCACCGGCTATCCCATCACCAACACCTTGATGGGCCTGGGCGGCTATCCGGCGTCGGACCCGCAGTTCCTGGGCATGCTGGGCATGCACGGAACCTACGAGGCGAACCTGGCGATGCACGGTTGCGACGTGATGATCGCCATCGGGGCGCGCTTCGACGACCGCGTGACCGGCAAGATCAGCGAGTTCTCGCCCGGCTCGGTCAAGATCCACGTCGACATCGATCCTTCGTCCATCAACAAGAGCGTGCGGGTGGATCTGCCGATCATCGGCGATTGCACGGCCGTGCTGGAAGCGATGCTGGAGGTCTGGCGCGCAAAGCGCCGGCAGCCGGATCGTCCGGCGCTCGCGGCGTGGTGGCGGCAGATCGACGAGTGGCGCGCGCGCAAGTGCCTGGGCTACGAGCAGTCCGGGCAGGTGATCAAACCGCAGTACGCGCTGGAGCGGTTGCGCGCCCACATCCAGGGCCGCAACACCATCATCTCGACCGAGGTCGGGCAGCACCAGATGTGGGCGGCCCAATTCCTGCCCTTCGACGCGCCGAACCGCTGGCTGACTTCGGGCGGGCTCGGCACCATGGGCTATGGTCTGCCGGCGGCCATCGGCGCGCAGGTCGGCAATCCCGATGCCCTGTGCATCGACGTGGCGGGCGAGGCGTCGATCCTGATGAACATCCAGGAGATGTCCACCGCCATCCAACACCGGTTGCCGGTCAAGGTCTTCATCCTGAACAACCAATGGATGGGCATGGTGCGCCAGTGGCAGCAGCTTCTGCACGGCGAGCGCTATTCGCACAGCTATTCCGAAGCGTTGCCGGACTTCGTGAAGCTGGCCGAGGCGTTCGGTGGCGTGGGCCTGCGCGCCACCAAGGCATCGGAGCTGGACGACGTGATCCGTACGATGATCGACACGCCGCGCCCGGTGATCGCCGACATCTGTGTGGATCCGAAGGAGAACTGCTTCCCCATGATCCCGGGGGGCAAGGCCCACAACGAAATGCTGCTGGGCCCGACCGGATCGCTGGGCGAGGCCACGCCGGAGGACGGGATGGTGCTGGTCTGACCGACCTCCGCACCCCCGGCCCATTCCCTTACCCGTCCGAGCCCCGCACCATGGACAAGACCATCGAACGCCACACCATCGCCGTGCTCGTGGACAATGAGCCCGGCGTGCTCGCCCGTGTCATCGGCCTGTTCTCCGGCCGCGGCTACAACATCGAAAGCCTCACCGTCGCCGAGGTGGACCCGGATCGCGGCCTGTCCCGCATCACCATCGTCACGTCCGGCACGCCCATGATCATCGAGCAGATCAAGGCGCAGCTCGACCGCGTGGTGCCGGTTCACAAGGTGCGCGACCTGACCGACGATGGCCCGTGCATCGAGCGCGAGCTGGCATTGGTGAAGGTCGCGGGCCTGGGCGAGAAGCGCATCGAGGCGTTGCGCATTGCCGATGTCTTCAAGGCCAAGGTGGTGGACGCCACCCTGTCCAGCTTCGTGTTCGAGCTGACCGGAACCGCGGACGAGCTGGACCGCTTCGTCGCGCTCATGCGCCAGTTGGGCCTGGTGGACCTCTCCCGCACCGGTGCGGTGGCCATGAGCCGCGGGCCCGAGGGCCTCTGACTTCCGGTGGGGCACGGCGCCCGGTGGCGCGCGCCGTCCCGCCTTCCCCACGACCTGCGCCACCGCGAAAGGGCAAGAAGGAACGCCGATGCGCGTCTATTACGATCGTGATGCCGACGTGAACCTGGTGAAGGGCAAGCGGATTGCCATCGTCGGATTCGGTAGCCAGGGCCACGCCCATGCGCTCAACCTGCGCGACAGCGGCGTCAAGGAGGTCGCGGTGGCCCTGCGGCCCGGCTCGGCCAGCGCGCAGAAGGCGGAAGCGCAGGGCTTCCAGGTGATGTCCCCGGCCGATGCGGCGAAGTGGGCGGACATCGTCATGGTCCTGACCCCGGACGAGCTGCAGGCCGACCTCTACCGCGACCATCTGGGCCCGAACATGAAGCAGGGCGCGGCCCTCGCCTTCGCCCACGGCCTGAACGTGCACTTCAAGCTGATCGAGCCGCGGGCCGACCTCGACGTGTTCATGATCGCGCCGAAGGGACCGGGCCATACCGTGCGCGGCGAGTACCAGAAGGGCGGCGGCGTGCCGTGCCTGGTGGCGGTGCACCAGAACCCGTCGGGCAACGCCCTTGAAGTGGCGCTGTCCTATGCCTGTGCGGTCGGCGGCGGTCGGTCGGGCATCATCGAGACGACCTTCAAGGAAGAGTGCGAGACCGACCTGTTCGGCGAGCAGGCCGTGCTCTGCGGTGGCCTGACCGCCCTGATCATGGCCGGGTTCGAGACCCTGACCGAGGCCGGCTATGCGCCCGAAATGGCGTATTTCGAGTGCCTGCACGAGGTGAAGCTGATCGTCGACCTCATGTACGAGGGCGGCATCGCCAACATGCGCTACTCGATCTCCAACACCGCCGAATACGGCGACTACATCACCGGCCCGCGCATCATCACGCCCGAGACCAAGGCCGAGATGAAGCGGGTGCTCGAAGACATCCAGTCCGGCCGCTTCGTGCGCGACTGGGTGTTGGAGAACAAGGCCGGCCAGCCGAGCTTCAAGGCCACGCGGCGCCGTGCGGCCGAGCACCCGATCGAACAGGTCGGCGAGCGCCTGCGCGGCATGATGCCCTGGATCGCCAAGAACAAGCTGGTCGACAAGGCGAAGAACTGAGGCGGGCTGCCGCCTCGCAAGACGCAATGGCCGGCGGTTGCTCCGCCGGCCATTGCCGTTTCGGGGCGATACGGAAAAAGCCCGGGGAACACCCCCGGGCCCTCCGATGGCGGAACCGTGGTGTCGGTCCCGCACGTGCTCGTTGCCTTCGCCTCCGGCTAGATGGCGATGCGTCGCCGCAGGATGTCCTGCTTCGGCGCGGGGCCCGGAAGGCCCTTGCGGGTTTCGTCGCGGCGGAACTGCAGGATGAGCGTGGCCAGGGGTTCGGCGCTGGCCGCCAGTTTCGGCCGCTCGCGCCCCACGCCGCCCATGTGGACCTCACCGTCCAGAAGCTTGCGCAAAGCTTCGCGGCCACGGGACAGGCGCGACTTCACCGTGCCCACCTTGACCTTGAGGATCTCGGCTGCTTCCTCGTAGCTGAGCCCTTCCAGGCCGATCAGCAGGACGACCTCGCGCATTTCGGGGGACAGGCGGTCGAGCGCACGGCGCAGGTCGCCCAGCGCAATCCCGTGGTCCTGGCTGGCCGGCGCCGGTGCCATCATCCCCTCGATCGTATCCGGGGATGTGGGGGTCAACCGGGCGCGGCGCAGGTCGTTGATGAAGGCGTTTCGAAGAATTGTGAAAAGCCAAGCCCGCATGTTGGTCCCGGGCTGGAAGGTATCCAGGCGGGTCAAGGCCCGTTCCAGGGCGTCCTGCACGAGATCATCCGCCCGAACCGCATCGCCGACGAGCGCGCGGGCGAACCGACGCAGGCTGGGAATTTCCTTTTCCAACTGTGCGAGGGTATCGGGATCCCGCTTCATGATGGTTTTGTTCGTGGCTTCCATGATCCGGTCCTCCCGGCAACGGTGGAACCACTTTGTGCGGGCAGATCGAGCAATGCGAGAACGCAATAGCGGTGAGGCTCGCCGGAGGGGGTAAAATATGTCCTATGCCCTTCCGCCGAGATCCGAATGTGTCACCGGATTTTCCAGAACGACAGTCCAAATCCCGCACCATCCCTTGCGTGGTCACAACAATGTCACAGACGCCTTCAGGATCGGCGCGCTTCCGGACAGGGTTCCTTCCGCAAGCGCCACCGTCGACCGGAGAGGGTCATGGAAGTCTGGACGAACTACCTCGACACCATTGAGCGTCAGGTCCACCTCGACGGCTTCATGACCCGTGTGATGCGCGAGAACCTGGACCGCCTGCGACGGGCGACAGACGACGATCTGGGCGAACGGATCGAGGCATTGGTCGCCCGCTATCACAAACCCTATGCCCGGGGCCACTTGCGGCATCGCGGCTGATCCGTGCCCGTGGCGCGATCGGGCGCGTGAAACCGGCCGGGTGAGCCGAGGTTTCGGAAACTGCGCCGACCGCCTGTTGTCACATTCCGAATGTTGCACCAGGACCGGTTTGGTCTTTAAATAAGGGCGGTGCCGGGCGCCGCCCTTTTCCATTCCGGGCCGGCATCCGGCTTGGCCCGTGCGGGGCCACCGCAACCCTCGACCGAACGGATTGCCTTGGCTCGAAGCCCCTTGCCCGTACCGATGCTGCAGACCGCCCGTCCGGCGGACCTGGGCCGGTGCGTGCATGCGCGGGCCGGTGGGCTTGATCCGATCCTTCCCCTTCGACTTACCTACCCCTGATCGCCGAGGGGCGGGCGCCGGACATCGGGCATGCCTGCCGGGCTTTCAGGGGAACATGCCGCCGGGGCGACGGACCGCCCGAACGACCGCACACCCGCCGATCCCGATCAATGGGGCGGGGACGTCGAAGGACCTCAGACCATGGCCACCACCCGCGACGCCGACCGCGTCATCATTTTCGACACCACGTTGCGCGATGGCGAGCAGTCGCCCGGCTGCTCGATGAACCTGGAGGAGAAGCTGAAGATCGCGCTCCTGCTCGAGGAAATGGGCGTGGACGTGATCGAGGCGGGGTTCCCCATCGCCTCGCCAGGCGATTTCGAGGCGGTCAACGAGATCGCCCGTCGCGTGAAGCGGTCGGTGGTGGCCGGACTGTCGCGCGCCGCCCGCGGCGACATCGAACGCTGCGCCGAGGCGATCGCCCCTGCCGAGCGCAAGCGCATCCACACCTTCATCTCCACCAGCCCACTGCACATGAAATACAAGCTGCAGATGGAGCCGGAGAAGGTGCTGGAACTGATCCAGAGCAGCGTGACGCTGGCCCGCAACCTCTGCGACGATGTCGAATGGAGTGCCGAAGACGGCAGCCGGACCGAGCCCGATTTCCTGTGCCGGGCAGTGGAGGCGGCGATCCGTTGCGGCGCCACCACCATCAACATCCCCGACACGGTGGGCTACGCCGTGCCCGACGAGTACGCCGGCATCTTCCGGATGCTGCGCGAGCGCGTGCCCGGGGCGGACAAGGTCGTCTTTTCCGTCCACTGCCACAACGATCTGGGCCTGGCGGTGGCCAATTCCCTGGCCGGGGTGGCCGCCGGCGCGCGCCAGATCGAATGCACCATCAACGGCATCGGCGAGCGCGCGGGCAACACCGCGCTCGAGGAGATCGTCATGGCGCTGCGTGTCCGCCAGGACCGCATGCCGTTCACGACGGGCATCAAGACCGAGACGATCACCCGTGCCTCGCGGACCCTGTCGGCGACCATCGGGTTCCCGGTGCAACCCAACAAGGCCATCGTCGGGGCCAACGCCTTCGCCCATGAATCGGGCATCCACCAGGATGGCATGCTGAAGCACGCCGGCACGTACGAGATCATGACGCCGGAGTCCGTGGGCCTGCACAAGACAACCCTGGTACTGGGCAAGCACTCCGGTCGCCACGCCTTCAAGTCCAAGCTGAAGGATCTCGGCTACGAGTTGGGCGAGAACGCGCTGAATGATGCGTTCCAGCGGTTCAAGGCACTGGCCGACCGCAAGAAGGAGGTCTTCGACGACGATCTGGTCGCGCTGGTGGACGACGAGATCGGACACGCGCACGACCGCATCCGCCTCGTGTCGCTCGCGGTCATGGCCGGATCCCGCGGGCCGCAGTCCGCCACCCTGGAACTGGAGGCCGACGGCCAACTCCGGCAGGTGAGCATGCTGGGCAACGGGCCGGTGGACGCCGTCTTCAACGCCATCAAGGCGCTGGTCCCCCATGAGGCCGTGCTCCAGCTCTACGAGGTGCACGCGGTCACGGAGGGCACCGACGCCCAGGCCGAGGTGACCGTGCGGCTGGCGGAAATGGGCAAGACCGTGAACGGGCAGGGTGCGGACGCCGATACGCTGGTCGCCAGCGCCAAGGCCTATCTGCACGCGCTCAACAAACTTATGGTGAAACGTCAGAAGACCGCACCCACCGCGCTTTCCGCGTGATATAAGGCGCCGTTCGGGGGCATCCGATCGTATTACGGGTGCCTCTTTTTCCGGCAAAGCAAACGACCACGCGAATGATGTCCAGACTCCTTGGTTGGCTGTCGGCCGATATGGCGATCGACCTCGGCACGGCGAATACGCTCGTCTATGTGAAGGGCCGCGGCATCGTCCTGAACGAGCCGTCCGTGGTCGCAATCGCCAATGTGCGGGGCAAGAAGCAGGTCCTGGCCGTCGGCGACGAGGCCAAGCTGATGCTTGGCCGTACCCCCGGCAACATCCAGGCGATTCGCCCGTTGCGCGACGGGGTCATCGCCGACTTCGATGTCGCCGAGGAAATGATCAAGCACTTCATTCGCAAGGTGCACAACCGGCGGAGCTTCGCAAACCCGCAGGTGATCATTTGCGTGCCGTCGGGATCCACGGCCGTCGAGCGCCGCGCCATCCAGGAGTCGGCCGAAACGGCGGGCGCCCGGCGGGTCTTCCTGATCGAGGAACCGATGGCTGCCGCCATCGGTGCGGGCCTGCCCGTGACCGAGCCGACCGGCAGCATGGTCGTGGACATTGGTGGCGGCACGACGGAGGTCGCCGTCATTTCGCTGGGCGGTATCGTCTACGCCCGGTCGGTCCGCGTGGGCGGCGACAAGATGGACGAAGCCATCATCGGGTACATCCGCCGCACGCATAACCTCCTGGTCGGCGAAAGCTCGGCCGAGCGGATCAAAAAGGAGATCGGCTCCGCCTGCCCGCCGGACGACGGCGAGGGCCGGACCATGGAGATCAAGGGCCGCGACCTGATGAACGGCGTGCCCAAGGAGATCGTGATCAGCGAGCGCCAGATCGCCGAAAGCCTGGCCGAGCCTGTCAGCGCCATCATCGAGGCGGTCAAGGTCGCGCTTGAGCATACCGCACCGGAACTGGCCGCCGACATCGTCGACAAGGGCATCGTGCTCACCGGCGGCGGCTCCCTGCTGGCGAACCTGGATTTCGTTCTGCGGCACGCCACCGGGCTTCCGGTGTCGGTCGCCGACGATGCGCTGTCGTGCGTCGCTCTCGGAAGTGGTCGTGCGTTGGAGGAGATGAAGACGCTTCGGAACGTCTTGATCACCACCTACTGAAGAGGCAATCTGCACCCTCGCATACCCAATTGGGGTATGTTGCGGTGGGAAGGCGCAGGATCTGTCGCGCGCCGATGTCGATTGAGCGGGTGGGTCGATTGTGCCACTGAAGCCGCGCAACAATGCCGCCGTCATTCGCATTGCCACACCGGTCAAGGCGCTGGTTCACCGCTTCCTGTTCGTCCTTCTGGTCACGGCTTCGGCCCTCCTGATCATGGTCGCGCGGGTCGATCCGGTCGTCGTCGATCAGATCCGTACCCGGGTGACCGACGCCTTCGCACCCATCCTGGGCGCCTTCGCGGCTCCGGCTGCCACCGTTGCACGTGGGATGGAGGCGTTGGAGCAGGCCTGGAATGTGTACGAGGAGAACCAGCGGCTACGCGAGCAGAACGCCCAACTTCTCCCCTGGCAGCAGGCGGCGTTGCGCCTTGAGGCCGAAAACCGCAGCCTGCGGTCGCTCCTGAACGTCCGTACCGATCCGTCGATCAACTTCATCACGGCACGCGTCGTGGCCGAACCCGGCGGGGCGTTCGTGCGCACCATGCTGGTCATGGCCGGCCGCCGGGACGGCGTGAAGCCCGGGCAGGCGGTGATTTCCGGCTTGGGCTTGGTCGGACGCGTGGTCGGGGTGGGCGAGTGGTCGTCCCGCATCCTGCTGATCACCGACCTCAACGCGCGCGTGCCGGTGATGCTGGAAAGGGCGCAGATCCGCGCCATCCTGGGGGGCGACAACACCGATATGCCGCGTCTCGTGCACCTGTCGTCGGATGTGCATGTGAGCGTGGGCGACCGCGTCGTCACCTCCGGCACCGGCGGCCTGTTCCCGCCCGGCCTTCCGGTCGGCGTGGTGTCGTCGGTCAACGAGCGTGCCGTCCGCGTGCGCCCGCTGGCGGAACTCGGGCCGCTGGAGCACGTGAAGATCCTGGATTTCGGCTTCACCGCCGAGCCGCCCGAACCGAAACGCTGATGCACGGCACCCTTCAACGTCTCGACCGTGCAGGGCGCACCATTGCGCCCGGAGCGGTGACGGTCATGCTGATCGTGCTTGGCATGGTGCCCACCCATCTGCCGGGTTATGAGCGGATCGCACCCCATGTGGGGCTCGCCGCGGTCTATTACTGGGCGATCAACCGTCCGGACCTGCTCCCCCCCTGGATGGCGTTCGCATTCGGGTTGTTCCAGGATCTGCTGTCGGGCACACCCCTGGGCCAGTCGGCCATGGCCTACTCGCTCACGTATTGGGGGGTCGATGCCCAGCGGCGGCATTTGTCCAAGGGCAACTTCCTGGTGGATTGGCTGGGGTTCGCGTTGGCGGCGCTGGTGACCGGGGCCGTTGCATGGCTGGCCGCATGCGCGACCGCGCTGACCCCCGTCCACCCTGCGCCCGCGCTGTTCCAGGCGTTGCTGTCCTGCGCGCTGTTCCCGGCGGTCGCGTGGCTGTGTCTGAAAATGCACCGGGCCTTTCTCGTGGCGGCCTGACCAATGGATTCCCGCGATCAGGACAGGTATCGGCTTTTCACCCGGCGCGCCCTGGTCCTGGGTGGAATGAAGCTGGGCATCCTCGGGGGCTTGGCTGCGCGCCTCTACTACCTCCAGGTGGTCGAGTCCGAGCATTACACCATGCTGGCCGAGGACAACCGCATCGCCCTGCGGTTGATCGCCCCCAGCCGCGGTTTGATCACCGACTCCGTGGGCGAGCCCCTGGCGGTCAACGACCAGAACTTCCGGGTCGTCATCACAGCCGAGCAGGCGAAGGACGCGCCGCGCGTGCTGCGCACCCTGGCGGACCTGATCGGCCTGTCGGAGGCCGAGATCGCGCGCGTGTTGCGCGATATCCGCCGCCGCCGCCGGTTCGTGCCGGTCAACGTGAAGGAAAATCTGACCTGGGAGCAGGTGGCTGCGGTCGAGGTGAACGCGCCGGAACTCCCAGGCGTGTCCATCGACGTCGGCGAAGTCCGCCGCTATCCGCTGGGTCCGGCGACGGCCCATGTGCTCGGCTATGTCGGGGCGGTGGCGGAGTCCGAGTTGACGGGCGACCCGGTGCTGGCGCTGCCGGGGTTCAAGATCGGCAAGGGGGGCGTGGAACGGCTGCATGACCTGGCTCTGCGTGGTACCGCCGGGACCAGCCACCTCGAAGTGAACGCGGTCGGCCGGGTGATCCGCGAGCTGCGGCGGGAGGAGGGGCGCAGCGGCCGGGAAATTCGGCTGACGTTGGACGCCGGCCTTCAGCGTTTCACCCAGGAGCGGTTGGCGCAGGAGACCAGTGCCGCCGCCGTGGTCATGGACGTGCACACCGGCGGCATCTACGCGTTCTGCTCCAGTCCCAGTTTCGATCCGAACGATTTCACGGGCGGCATCAGTGCCGAACGCTGGCTGGAGCTGACCACCGACCCGACCAAACCGATGGTCAACAAGGTGAGCGGCGGCGAATTCGCTCCCGGCTCCACCTTCAAGATGATCGTGGGGCTGGCCGCGCTGGAGGCCGGCCTGATCCATCCCCGGGCCACCATCGGCTGCCCCGGGCACATGGTTCTTGGCGAGCACCGCTTCCATTGCTGGAAGAAGGGCGGGCACGGCGCCTTGGACATGATCGGGGCCATTCGCGAGTCCTGCGACGTCTATTTCTACGAGTTGGCGCGGCGCATGGGGGTGGACCGGATCCACGAGATGTCGCTGCGCTTCGGCCTTGGCCAGAAGACGGAGATCGACCTGCCGGGGGAAAAGCCGGGCCTGATTCCCAGCCGCCAGTGGAAGCTCGGCCGGTTCGGCGTCCCGTGGCAGGGCGGCGAGAGCCTGGTGGCTTCCATCGGCCAGGGTTATGTCCTGGCGACGCCGTTGCAGTTGGCGGTGATGACGGCCCGGCTGGTGAATGGCGGATTCGCCGTCAAGCCGCACCTGACCAAGCAGATCCAGGACGGCCCGTCCGAGCAGACCAGCTGGCCGTCCGTGGGGGTGCAGCGCCAGCACCTGGACCTGATGGTGCAGGCGATGAACGCGGTGGTGCTGGACCCGCGCGGCACCGCCCACAAGGCCCGCGCCATGGAGCGGGGAATGGAGTTCGGCGGCAAGACCGGCACCAGCCAAGTCCGCCGCATCACCATGGCCGAGCGCGAGCGCGGTGTGCGCAAGAACGAGGAATTGCCCTGGCGCGAGCGCGACCATGCGCTGTTCGTCGGCTACGGGCCTGTCCAGGCTCCGCGCTACGCCGTTTCGGTGCTCGTGGAGCACGGGGGCGGCGGTTCCACCGTCGCGGCGCCAATCGCCCGCGACATCCTGATCGAGGCGCAGAAGCGCAACTCGGCCCACGGCGCCCCCGCCGCGCCGTCGCCTTCGGCCGAGGCCGGACCGGTCCGCCGGGGATGACCCAGCCGATCCGCCCGGTCGCCCGGCCGCATGTCCGGGTTGCGGCCGCACGGGTGTCCGACAGCCACGCATCGTTCTAGAGTCGGCTTCCTTCTTCGGCGGGACGTCATGGCGCGGCACCTCTCCATCCTCTTTTTCGTGCTGTATTCGGTTGTCGCCGTGCAGCTTCCGTTTTGGCCGGTCTGGCTGGCGGCGCAGGGGCTGGACGCGGCATGGGTGGGACTGGTCGCCTCCATCGCGTTCTGGACCAAACCCTTCGCCGATGTGACGGCCGGCGTGGTTGTGGACCGTACGGGCTCCCGGCGGCGCGCCATGCTGGTGCTGGCTGCCGTGGCGTTGGCCGGGGCCGGTTGTTTCCTGGTCTCGCGTGAACTGGCCGTGCTGGTCGTCGCCTCGGTGCTGTGGACCGGGGCGTTCGGGGCGCTGGGACCGCTCGCCGACAATGTTGCGCTCCTGACGGCGCGGGCCCGGGGACTGGATTACGGGCGGATGCGGGTCTGGGGATCCGTCGGTTTCGTGGCGACGACGCTGGCAGGCGGGCGGCTTCTGGAGGGCCGGGACGCGGACATCATCCTGTACGCGCTGATGGCCGGCCTCGCCGCCGCATGGGTCGCCTGTCTGCCGTTGGCGGACGCACCGCCGACGGATACGGCATCGGCCAACCCGCCGGCGGCGCGGCGGATCTCCCCCCGGCCGCTGCTGCGCCATCCGGTGTTCTTGCTGTTCCTGGCGACGGCCATCGTTCTCCAGCCGAGTCACGCCGTGCTTTACGGGTTCGGGACCCTGCATTGGCGCGACCTCGGCCTTTCGGGCGACGTCATCGGCCTGTTATGGGTGGAAGGGGTGTTGGGCGAAATCGTCCTGTTCGCGTTCGGCCGGCGCCTGGTCGAGCGGGTGGGGGCCCCGCGCCTGTTGCTGCTGGCGGCGGTGGCGGGGCTTGTGCGTTGGACGGTGCTGGCCTGGGCCGACAACCTGCCGGCCATCGTCGCGGTCCAGGCGCTGCACGGGTTGACGTTCGGCGCTTCGCACCTGGGGGCCATGCGGTTCCTCGCGGAGGCCGTGCCGATCACCCACTCCGCCACCGCGCAGACCCTCTACTCGGGACTCGCCTTGGGTATCGGCTTCGGCGTGCTGCTGGCCCTCTCCGGTCCGTTGTACGAGATGGCGGGCGGGCACGCCTATCTGGCCATGACGGCACTTTGCGCTGTGGCGGTGGTCGGCGCAGTTCTGCTGGCACGGCGCTGGCGCCCCGGCGAGACCCTGGTCCTTGCCGACGAGCGGGGATAGGAGGGGCGTGCCGTCCCGCGTGATTTGCGACGAGTGCAGTTTACCTCTCGACAGGCCCCCCGGGCTTTGGTATACGCCCCTCCTCGCCGGCGCACACCGGCGACCGCCGCAAGGCGCTTGGGTGATTAGCTCAGTTGGTAGAGCAGCTGACTCTTAATCAGCGGGTCGAAGGTTCGAGTCCTTCATCACCCACCATTCCTTTCAAGCATTCAGTCGGCCGCAGGCCCCCTCGGAAGGGGCCTGCTTCGATACGGTGGCCACGCGGCTCTTATGGCCTTTCCGTATGGCTTCCAGCCTCCGTTCCGCCGGCCTGGGGCCGCACCGCGCGCCGAAGGATCATCACCGCTCGACTATACGGCGTTGTTCGCGCATCCTCCCGACCGATCGTTCAAGCCGCCCTTCGCTGTCGGTCGGCTTCTATTCGGGCGATCAACCCTTTCAAATTCCACACGTAGCGTAAGGGCGGCCGTGGGAGTTGCGGTCGCGACGTTCGACAATGCCGTTTGAGTCCCTTGAGTTGCTGGTCCTGCTCTTTGCGGTCGCCGGTGTGGCGGGCTTCGTGGATTCCATTGCCGGCGGCGGGGGCCTGTTGGCGATCCCGTCGCTGTTCATGGCCGGGTTGCCGCCGCAGGCCGTGCTCGCTACCGCCAAGCTGCAGGCGACCTTCGGAAGCTTTTCCGCCAGCCTCGCCTTCGTACGGGCCGGCGCAGTGGATCTGCGGGCGCTCATGCCCGCGATCGTTGCCACCTTCATCGGCTCGACCATTGGTGCGCTGGTCATCAGCGTGCTGGATCCGGCGCTTCTCCGCGACCTGATCCCGCTGCTGCTGATCGCCATCGCGGTCTACATGCTGCTGTCGCCCCGGCTGGGCGAAATCGACGCCCGGCAGCGGGTGGCGTTCCTGCCTTTCAGCATCGGCGCCGGTCTGGTGCTCGGCTTTTATGACGGCTTCTTCGGGCCCGGCACCGGCAGCTTCTGGGCCATCGCCTTCGTCGTCCTGCTCGGCTTCAACCTGGGCCGGGCGACCGCCCACACCAAGGTCGTCAACTTCACCAGCAATCTGGCGGCGCTTCTGGTGCTCGGGCTCGGCGGCCACGTCTGGTGGACGGTCGGGCTGGTGATGGCGGCCGGCCAGTTCCTGGGCGCCCAGCTCGGGGCGCGTCTGGTGATGAGCAAGGGGACCCGCATCGTTAAGCCGATGCTGGTGACGATGTCGCTGCTGATCACCGCCCGCATCATCCATGCCGACGTCGACAATCCGTTGCGCGTCGCCGCCCAACGGTTGTGGGGCCTGATGGTCGGGTGAGCGACCTCCCCCGTCTCGCCAAGTTGCCGAGCAACGATCCCGATTGCACCATGGGCTGAGGGTCGGGCGGTACGGTCCGGCCGGGATCATGGGAGGCCACCGAGGCATGACGGCGACCTCGAGTGCAGGATACCGAAACCGGCGCGAGCGCGCGGCGGACGCCTGTGTGCATGTGGTCGGCGTGTTAGCGGGGAGTGCCGGGGCGGTGGTGGTGCTCCTGGCCGCGTGGTCCACGGGCAGCGGGCGGGCTTTGGCGTCGGCATCCGCGTATGCCATTGGACTTCTTGCCATGCTCGGGTGCTCGGCCGCCTACAACCTTTCCCCGCCTTCGCCGCGCCGCGATTGGTTGCGCCGCCTCGACCATGCCGCGATCTTCGTCATGATCGCCGGGACATACACCCCGTTCACGACATTGGCGCCGGGGGGATCCGCCATAGGCTGGACCGCGGGCGTATGGGCGGCCGCCCTGGCCGGGGTCTACGGCAAGCTGGCGCTTCCATACAGGTTCCACCGCGGGGCCGTGGTGCTGTACCTCGCACTGGGCTGGGTGTTCGTGGCGGGGTTCCAACCGCTGACGCAGGCTCTCGACCCGCTCACATTCGACCTGCTCCTCGTCGGCGGCCTGCTGTACTCGATCGGGGTCGTCTTCCACCTGTGGGAGGCGCTGCCGTTCCATAAGGCGGTCTGGCACGGGCTCGTGCTTGCCGCCGCCGTATGTCACTACGTTGCTGTTCTGCGCGTAACAACCTGACCTGTGTGGAGCCGTCCGGGCAGGTGAGGTGAAGTGTGAAAGTGTTTTGCGTTGTTTTCCTGAGTCCGTCTCGGGTTTGTTTTTTTATTTCCTTGGGGAATCCGTGGTTTGGGTCTTGTGTGTCTGCATAAGTGTCCCATATTGGACTTATCAAACTTGCTGTCGGATGAACATTCCCGGCTTCTGCGGGGGTTGGATCTTTCCCGTGGTGATTTGACGTTTCCGGCGATTGCGTCGGAAGCAGATGCTTTCGGGAGAGGTGTCCCCATGACTATTGGAACGGTTAAATTCTTCAACGTGTCGAAGGGCTTCGGGTTTATTCGTCCCGAGGATGGCTCCGCCGATGTGTTCGTTCATGTTTCCGCCATCGAGCGGGCCGGCATGAGTGGGCTCAGCGAGGGGCAGAAGGTGTCCTTCGATACCGTGAACGATCCCCGCAAGGGCAAGACCGCAGCCGAAAATCTTCGCGCGGTCTGAACGTCGCGGGTTCGGCAAAAGAATGGGGCGGCATCGGCCGCCCCGTTTCCTATTGGCCTCGTTCCACTTCGACCCAGCCCTGCGAGCCGATGTCGCCAATGAAGGGGGGCAGCATGTCCACACACAAATTCAAAGTCGGTCAGAATTTGGCCTTCACGGCCAACCGTTTTGAACGGCAATCCGCCGGCGAGAAATTTTCCGTGATCCGCCAATTGCCGTCCGACGGTCTGGAATTCCAGTACCGGATCCGGAACGAGCGGAGTGGCCAGGAAAGGGTCGTTCGGGAAAGTCAGCTGAAGGCGGCGGCTGCGCCCGGTGCCGATCGGCATCGTGACTGATTCCCGGGGCCGAGGCAGGGGGTCTACTGCCTCCGAATGTTGATTGCCGGCCCGGTGGCGTCATGCCGCTGCTTCGGTGCTAGAGCATCAACACGACCACGGTCGCCACGACGGCGACCGCAAGGAGGAGGGCGCCGGCACCGGAGCGATGTATCCTCCAGGCCCGGCGGGTATCACCTTTTCGGTACTGTCGCAGCTTCAAGATCGCCTCCGATCCGGAACAACCACTCCGATGCGGCTGGTGCCGGTTCCAAGGGCCGGTCCGTTGAAATCAAGGGCCCGTCGTAGGGATGATCCGCGAACGTTAAGCCTTCTGCCGCAGGTGCGCAAATCATTTGAGTTTTCATTCGGTATTATTCCGATAAGGCTGTTTTGCGCAGTGAATGTGATCTTGTGGTGCAAACGTATTTACGGAAATAATCTGCCGCGCTGTCGGGTGTGTATTGGTGATGTGATTTGTGGTTGGTTTGACTATTCCGATGTGAGTGGGTGAAGGGTTGCCGGAACGCCCCATATATTGGATCGGCCATTGGGCCAAATCCAGGGGAGGCACGAAATGACCTTCAGCCAATATGACTACGTATTCGACGCAGGTGCCCAAACCTGGATGGTGGTCGACATCGTCTCCGGACTGGTTGCGCATCTCAACGGAATCCCCCAGGAAGACATGGGCTTGAACGAGGCGGACGATATGTCCGCCCTGCTGAACAGGGTCCAGGCTTTCCACCTTGGATCACACAGTGGTCAAAGGCCCGGCTCTTGAGGTTGCCAGCTCCGGTGCCCGAGTGCTCCCAACGCGAAGAGACCCTTCGCGCGGTCGAGCTCTGCATTCCGAGGCTGCGGCGCTTTGCGCGCGGTTTGGTCCGCGACGACCAGACGGCCGATGACTTGGTGCAGGACGCGCTCGAGCGGGCCGTGTCGCGGCTTCACCAGTTCCAGCCGGGCACCAACATGGGCGCTTGGCTTTTCACGATCGCCCGGAACGTGCGCATAAACGACCTTCGCAAGGACCGGATGGTTGCAACCGACCCGACCAGTTTCGAACTGGTCATTGCCGCACCGCCCGCCCAGGAAGACGTGTTGGTGATGGCCGACTTGCGTGCCGCCATCGCGCGGATGCCCAGGCAAATGCGCGAGGTGATGTTGCTGGTCGGGGTTGAGGGGCTGGACTACGGTGAAGCGGGGCTGGTTCTCGGTGTCAACGTGGGGACTGTGAAGTCGCGGTTGTCCCGCGGGCGCGATTGGCTTGCCCATGCGCTGGACCCGGAGGGGGCGACGCGCCCCGGTGCGGCCCGTCTCCGCCTGTCTGCCATGGCCCGGGCAATCTGACGGGCGTCAAGTGCAGGGCAGGTGACGGGATTGGTGGGTGGGCGCGCGGTCGTTCACTGCCCGATCTCACCAGCACCATCTCGACCATCGTCGTGAGCCTGGCAGCCGCCAGGGTCGTCCGTGACATCACCGTGGACAAGGATGCTCGTCGGGTACCGTCGCGTCCTGCGGGACCGGGGCCCATCCGTCGTCCGAGCCGGGCTGGCGATGCTTGCCGTGGTGGTTTGACCGGGATCGCGGGGATCACAGGACTCCGTGGTTTTGTTCGGCGAGCCCACGCCCGATCGGCACTTTCTCCGCACGGATGGCGGCCCACCACGCGGCCGACCGCTTCCTCTGAGGATAAGGACGCTCCGGCTTTCAGGGTGCAGGATGCGGCTGCGAAGCCTGGTGGACTAGGCCTGTCCGAGCTTGGCCAGGCCAAGCCCGGTCAACCGCACCGGACGAGGACCACAGTCCCGGATCGCTTCGACATCGATCAGGCGTTGCTGGAGGGCGCGCTGGAGTGTCCGTGGTTCGACATGCGCAGCGCCTTCCCCGCATGTCCAGGTGAACGGGTGGGCATGCCGCACGTGACCGCTTCCCACTACACGCAACGCTTCCAGAATATTGTGGTCGGCCATGGGCCATCCCTTTCTTCCTGTGGGGGCGCCATGCGGTGGCGGAGGAGTCGGGGGGCGGGGCCGGCACACGGATTTGTAACCGGGCGTGCCGCCGCCAAGCCGATCAAGCCGTCGCCGCCGCGCCTTCGGCCTGCATTGACGCCCCGAAGCCGTTGTTGAGGCCCCAGATCGCCGCCTGGGTGCGGTTCATGCATCCAATCTTGCGCAACAGCCCTTTCAGATGAACCTTCACGGTTGCCTCTGTGATGCCGAGGCCATTCGCGATCGCCTTGTTGCTGGCGCCGATGAGGAGCTGGCCGAGGATTTGGCCCTCCCGCCTGGAAAGACCGCACGGTTCCCATGTTTGGGAAGCCAATATGGGACGGCGGAGCAACATCTCGGCCGCGTCCTGGGGCATGACCTTCTCGCCCATCATGACCAGAAGCAGATTCTGGATGACCGCTTCCGGAGAGCGGTCCTTTGAGATGACGCCATCCGCACCGGCTTCGAAGGCTCCGAGCAGCAGATCCGGATCGAGGGCGTTCGCAAGGTGCACGATGCGGGCCGATGGCACGGTCTCCCGGATGGCCCGGATGCCCGCCATCACCGTTGGGTGATCGTGTGCGTCGAAAAGAATCAGGTCGGCCTGGCGCACGGCTTGCGGGTGGATGGCGAGTTCATAGTGGGACCGCATCTCCGCGACGATTTCAAAATCCGGCGATGGCAGAAGATGCCGAAGGCCTTCACGGAGGAGGGTGCTCGGTTCAACGAGCAGAATGCGGATCGTCATTGGGGCGGCCTGTCGGTTGTGGCGGGGGCCCCGGATCCGATGCGGGGATGGCTGTCCGGGGAATATTCGGGGCACCGATGGGTAGTCGGACGGTTGGAAGACGTTGCGCGTGATGGGACGGCAGCTTTCCGCCGGCCGACCGAGGTGTAACCCCTGGGTCATTGGGGGGGCGTCCAGGCCGCTTTGCCATTATCGACCAACGCCTGGCGCAGAGCGGACCGAAACCAATCCCGGGTGGCCGCGCCATCCGTGCGCTGCCGGTCCTCCACAAACTCCTCCAGTCCCGTCGCATCATGGGCGGTCACGTAAAGGCTGTGTCCGGCCAGTTCGGCTTGCCGTTCCAGGAATTTCGCAAGGCGACCGCGGTGCGCCATGGGGAAGACATCGCTGGTGTCCGGCCCGACGAAGGCGTGATGTGTCATGAGGGCCGTCCTTGGATGTCGTCTGGTTGACTGGGGCGCGATCCATGACGCGGGGCCTTCCGGCCTTGACAAGGGGCGTGGGCCGGAAGGTGGCCCCGTCCGAATGCCCACCCGCCCGCGCGGGCCATTGTCGCGTGGGTTACCTGGGCTTCCGTCCGACAGGCCTCCGGACGAGAGATGAAGCTGGATCGAGCTGCTCTTTTGCCAACTCCACCAGAGGCGTAGTGGGCTTTGCGGGGCGGGACTTCTTTTCGGGTGCCAGTCCCTGTTCCATGTAGTCGTCAGCCATGATCGATGTTTTCATGATCGGAAATCCCTGATGATTTCGCTAGAGGTATATAGATTGTCACTCTGTACCAATTGTGCTGGAAATCAAACGGGTATATGCCGAAATATCTTCGAGGGAAATTTTTGGCTTTAGAGGCGGTGTCATGGTCGCGGTGTTATTTGGATTGGTGGGATATTTTTAAGCGTATGGATCTTCGGGTATGGTTGGCGTGGGCACACGCGGTGGCGGAGTGCGGTGCAAGTCGGTCCTACCCTGGAAGGGGGCATTTGCCGCCCCTGGCTCGGCGATCGCATGATGAGCATTGCCTGACAGGTGCCCGGCGCCATCGGGGGGCGCCTTGGCGACCTGTGTTGCACCAGGAAGAATGCGGTGCTTGACCGGTTGGCACGGCGGCCTGCCCGATCAGATGCCGGCAGGGCGGGTGGGGTGCTCCGTCCGGCCGGGCCGGGGAGGGTGAAACACCGGGGGGAGCCACCGGTTGTCTCGGTGGATTTGGCTTCGGATCCCAAAGGCGGCTCCATGAACGACGCTCTGGACTGCCTCGTCATTGGTGGTGGGCCCGCGGGACTGACCGCGGCGATTTACCTGGCCCGTTACCGCCGAGTGGCGGTCGTGCTGGATGCGGGCGATAGCCGCTGTTCCTGGATCCCCAAATCCCACAACCATGCCGGCTTCCCCGACGGGATTCCCGGGGCGGAGCTGCTGCGCCGCATGCGCGAACAGGCCGAACGCTACGGTGGGCGGGTCGAACGAGGCATGGCGGAGGGGATCACCCGTGACAGTGCCAGCGGCCTGTTCGAAGTCAGGGAGGGCGATGGTCGGGCGCACCGGGCGCACACGATCCTTTTGGCGACGGGTGTGGTGGATCGGCATCCGGACCTTCCCGATATGGTCGAAGCGGTGCGCAGCGGACATCTGCGCGTGTGTCCCGTTTGCGACGGGTACGAGGTCATCGGCCGGCGCATCGCCGTGCTGGGCGACAACCGGCACGCGATGGCGGAATCCCTCTTCATGCGCACCTATGCCGACCATGTGTCGCTGATCCATGCCTCCGGCCGGTTCGACATTGCCGACGATGAGCGGCACCGGATGGAGCGGAACGGCGTGGAAATCCTGGACGCGCCCTTGGCCGGGGTTGCCAACCAGGAGGGGGGGATGGCCGTGCGGCTGGCCGACGGTACCGGGCGCACCTTCGATGCATTGTACTCCGCCCTGGGCACCCGTCCGCGGGCCGATCTAGCCGCGCAGCTCGATGCCGCGACCAGCGACGACGGCCGCCTGGTCACCGATCTGCACCAGGAGACGTCGGTGTCCGGCCTCTATGCCGCAGGGGACATCGTGTCCGGTCTGAATCAGATTTCGGTCGCCATGGGGCAGGCCGCGGTCGCGGCGACGGCGATTCACAACCGGTTGCGGACCCGCGACGGCCTGAGCCTGTGATGGGCCGGACCCGCTTTCGACGGAGGGAAAATGAATAAGCCAACGCAATCCCAACAGGACCAGCCGGCCTCGAAGCCAGGCGATCAGGCCCCCGCCGGCACACCCGGTACCGGCGAGGCACCCTGCCGGGACTGTGCCGGAACCGGACGGCGGGATGGCAGCCCATGCCCCACCTGCCGCGGGACCGGCGTGGTGACCGAGGGCATCGGCGGCGGGTAAGCCCGCATTGTTGATGGATCGGTGCGCACTCGTGGGCGCCCCGGTGGCCGGATGGGCTTTACGCTTCCAGTTCCGCCCGCCAGGGCGGGTCGGCTCCCACGCGGCCGCAGGTCCGGGCCGCCACGTGGCTGGCGAAGCGCAGGCAGGTCTCCACCGTGTCCCGGTCGAGTTCAGCCAGCCGGGGCCGATCCAGCACCCCGGCTTGGTACAACGCGCACAACAGGCCGCCCATGAAGGCGTCACCGGCACCGACCGTGTCGGCCACTGCCACCGGCACGGCGGGCACATGCAACTCCAGGCCGCGCCCGACCCGTCCGAAGTAGGCCGTGGCCCCTTCACCGCCGCGCGTCACCACCACCAGCGAGGCACCGGCCATCCGCCATGCACGGGCCGTTGCTTCCGGTGTCTTGCCGGGATCGAGCCACGCCATGTCGGCCACGCTCGCCTTCACCACCTGCGCAGCGGCGACCAGCCGGGTTATGCGGCGGCGGTAGCCGGCCGGGTCCGCCACCAGGGCCGGCCGGACGTTCGGATCCAGGCTGAGGACGGTTTCCTGGGGCAGCGATAGCGCCAGACGCTCGTAGGCGGCCCCGGCCGGTTCCCGCGACAAGGCGGTGGCGCCGACGTGGAGAGCCTGAACCTCGGGGCCCGGGCGCGTGTCGCCGTCCCAGCTCCGGTCCGCGGCGCCGGCATCGTAGAAGGCATAGCGCGGTTCCTCCTCGCCCAGGCTGACGAAGGCGAGCGTCGTCGGCTGGCCCGAGCGGCTGACCAGGCTTGTGTCCACATTCGAGGCCGCCAGCGCCGCCACGAGCTGGTCGCCGAACAGATCCGTGGAGATCCGGCCCAGGAACCCCGCGGGAGCGCCCAGCCGGCCGAGTGTCACCGCGATGTTGAAGGGTGATCCGCCCGGTTTCGGCAGGTAGGCCGGGGTTCCGTCCGGCGTGGTGGCCGGAAGGAAGTCGATCAGCGCTTCGCCGCCCGAAACAATCATGAATCCATGCCCTTTCAAGCCGTCGACAGGCATTGATGCCGCGGACAGGCGTCGGAGCGCCTCCGCCGGTGCGCAGGCCGTGGCCACGCAAATCCTCGTCCGATTTCCACCATTATAGGCCATGCGGAGCCAGCACGCCGCATCGAATGCGGCCCGCCGTCCCGGCCGTGTGGCAACGGACCGGCGTTGGACCTGTCGGCCTGCTCGGCAGGGCCCACCTCCGGCGGCAGCCCCATGTCTACGATACCGCCTTCGAATGCGGAATGGGCGTGTCGACCCTCCGCCAGAAGGTCATCCGGGATCTTGGCGCGGAACGGGAGGCATCCGTTCCCGTTGCGGACACCAGGGGCGATCGGCGCCCGCATCGACTTCGGGACGAACCCACATGGCTTCCGACGTCATCCGTGAAATCAAACGCCCTGTGCCGCTGGCCCTTGCGGCCCTTGCCTTGGTCGGCTGGATTCTCGCGATCTACGCCATCGCGGCCGGCGGTTCGGCACGCAGGTCGCTGGAGGCCCGGGTGCAGCAGGCGGAAGCGGGGCGCCAGACCGTTTCGGCTGAGCTGGAGCGCCTGCAACAGACGACCGGCACGTTGGCGGATGTCCAACAGCGCACGGAACAGGCGGGGCAGGCGTTGGCCGAGGTGCAGCAGCGTCTCGCCGCCGTGGAGCAGCAGCTTCCCACGGCGCAGCAGAACCTCGCCGACCTCACCCGGCAGGTGGAGGAGCGTACACAGCGGCTGGCCGAATTGATGCCACAGGTCCAGGACGTCGAACAGCGCCTGACCGCGGGGCGGGACGAGTTGGCCCGCATCGAGCGGGACACCGCCGCACGCACCCTGGAGTTGGCGGATGTCGGGCGCCGGTTGGAGGGGCTCCGGACACAGGAGGCGCAGACCCGCGACGACATGAGCCGCTTGACCGCGGAAGCCGCCGCCCGGTCGGCGGACTTGGCCCAGGTCGAACCGCGCGCCCAGCAGGCCCGTGCCGCCGAGGCCGAGATGCAGGCCCGACTGGTGGATATGCAATCCCAGGCCGACGAACTCACGAGTCGGCAGGAACAGGTCCGTGCGGAAACGGCGGCCCTCCGCCAGCAGGCCGAGGAGCTGGAACGGCGGGTGGCTGCGGCGCAAGCCATGCGCGACCAGTTGATGCCCCAATTGGCCGAGCTGCAGGAGAGAAACGAACAAGTGCAGACGGCCTTGGACCGGGCGACGGCAGCGTTGGAGCAGGCAGCCGCGGAGTACCAGCAGATCCAGCAGGAGACGGCCGATGCCCAGGGGCAGTTGGCGGAACTGACGGGAGTCGTGTCGGAGCGCAACGCCGAACTTGCGACCCTGGAAGGCCGCCTACAGGACGCCCGCCAGGAATTGGCCGGCGTTCAGGCCCGCTTGGCTGAGAGCCGCCAGGGGCTGGCGGAGGACGCGGCACAGCGCGCGACCTCGGGCGCGACCGGCGCACCCCCGCCTGCCGAGACCTCTCCGCCCGCAGCCGGGGCAGGGCAGGGGACGGGCGAATAGCGGCCGGAGGCCCTCGGATTTCGATTCCGGAATTGTGAGTGACGGCCGGCACGCGTCGCCAAGCGGCATTGCTTGCCGACATGAATGCCGGAACCTTGTCCCGGAGGACGTCGGATGCCGTCCGTCCCGTTCCGTCCGCCGCCGAGACCTGGGCGACGTTCCCGGCTGCGTTCTGAAGCCTTATTTCCTGTAAAAGCCCGCTGCACAGAACCCGGCGCCGACCTTTTTGACAAAGGCGGATTTGGGTTCGATTTTCTTGTTGGTCGGGTTTGTCCACCGATAGTGGATCCAGCCCTCGCCCTCGGACGCGGCAACCTGGATGGCCTCGGCAATGAGCTCCTTGCCGTCGGTATCCTTCAGGTTCTTCAGGTTGCGTCCAATCAGAGCGTTCTGATTGCCGTTGGCCCGCATGAGGCCGTCTGCGTCGGTGCAAAAAAGATAGAGGTCACGGTCCACGAAGGCGCCTTTGGTGTCGCTGAAATCCTTGTAGGCGATTTCCAGGCCGACCTTGTTGGCGTGCTCAGCCGCTTTCAGTACAAGGGCTTTCGCTTCTTCGGCGGTTCCGAATTCTTCGGCGGCGGCCGGGGCGGCGAGCAGGACGGAAAGGGCGACGGCCACCAGGGGGCGCGTAAACATCGTTGGACCTCCGTGGAATTGGCTCCAGTCACTCGGAGCAGGTCACCGCACCACGGTGGCGGGCCGAATTTAATTTTGAATTAATCGGATATTCCATTCATTGCGCCGGCGGGGGCGGTTTCAAAGCACATCAATAAGGTTGGGCTTGTGGAGGGGACCCCTCTGGTGGAGGCGGGGCAAGCCGGCTTGCCCCGCCGCTCAGGCCGCTTTGATCGCGGACAGGAAAGTCTGCACCTCGTCCCGCAGGACCGCGGACTGCCCGGCCAGCCGGTCGGTCGCCGACAGAACGTCGGACGCCGTGCGTCCCGTTTCGTCCGCTGCCGCCGACACCTGGGCGATGTTCCCGGCGACGTCCTGCGTGCCGGTGGCCGCCTGCTGCACGCTGCGCGAGATCTCGTGCGTCGCCGCCGACTGCTCCTCCACCGCCGCGGCAATGGTGGTGGCGATCTGGCTGATCTCGCGGATCGTCGAGACGATGCCGGCGATCGCGGTCGTCGTCGCCTTGCTGGCCGACTGGATCCCGGCGATCTGGGCCGAAATCTCCTCGGTGGCCTTGGCGGTCTGGTTGGCCAAGCTCTTCACCTCGGAGGCAACCACCGCGAAACCCTTGCCGGCCTCGCCGGCGCGCGCCGCCTCGATCGTCGCGTTCAGCGCCAGAAGATTGGTCTGGGCGGCGATGGACTGGATCAGCGCCACCACCTCGCCGATACGATCGGCCGCTGCGGCGAGACCCCGCACGGTGGCGTTGGTGGCATCGGCCTGGCCCACCGCCTCATGCGCCACCGCGGTGGCCTGGGCGGTCTGCTTGCCGATCTCCGCGACCGACGCGGACAGCTCCTCGGCGGCTGCGGCCACCGTTTGCACGCTGCTGGTCGCCTCCTCCGAGGCGGCCGCCACCGCAGTGGCCTGCCGGTTGGTCTGCTCGGCGGTTGCGGCCAAGCCCTGGGCCCCGCCACGCACTTCGCCCGCGGTCGAGGCAATCGCCCTGGAAACCCCTTCCATTTCCCGAACGAACGCGGATGCGAGCGCCGCCGACCGTTCACGGCGCCGGTCCTCCTCGGCGCGGGCGGCTTCACGTTCCGCCGTCATCCGCCGGTTTGCCGCCGCATTTTCCTTGAAGACCAGCAGCGCCCGCGCAACCCGGCCCACCTCGTCCCTGCGGTCGGCCCCGGGCACTTCGATGTCGAGCTCGCCTTTGGCCAGGCGCTGCGTCGCCGCCGCAACCGCCTCCAGCGGGCGCGTGACGCCGCGGACCACCGTCGCCAGGGCGAACAAGGCAATCGCAAGACCGGATGCGAATGTTCCGGCGAGAAGCCGGACGGAGGTGTGGTAGGCGGTCTCGGCGCGGTCGTATTCCTGCCGGGCGACTTCGAGTTGGAGGTCCACCAGATGCCCGACCGCCTCGGTGAAGGGATCGACGGCGGGATAAAGTTCGGAGGAGGCGAACCGGTCCAGAGCGGGCGGGTCCTTGGCATCCAGAATGCGCAGCAGTGCCTGCGACGCGGCATCGGCGCCTGCCGCCAGCCGCTTCGCCTGCTCCGCCAGCGCGCGCTCGTTCGCGTCCATTTTGGTCGCCTCGTAGGCCGCCCAGCGTGTCCGGATCTCGCCACGGGCCGCCTCGACCGCGCGGCGGCCCTCCTCCCAGGAAAGGCCACCCGAGCGGACTTTGTGCGACGCGTCCACAATGTTCACGGCGTACATGTCGGAGACGACCTTGAGATCCCTCAAAGGGACGACACGGTCCTCGTAGACGGTGCGGAGCCCGGCATTCGACGAACCAAGGCTCGTCCATCCGACAATGGCCGACAGCATAAGGGCCGCACTGAGCCCCGCCAGTGCCGCAATTAGACGCGCCTTGATTGTGGTAATCATATTTGCGACTCCTGGGGGTTGTTCTTTCTAACTTCTAAAGTCTCGTGTGGATGGGCGCGGCCCATTGATGAAGTGGAAAGTGCTGGCGGAGCGGTTGGTGGATTGCTTGGCCATTCTCTGGGTGGGCTGGAATCACCGTTACTGGTACGTATTCCAATGTAATGGATTAATGATTAATGGTGGCGCGATCCGGACGCGCTCATGTCCGGTCCCGGCAGCGCGAAACGGATTTGCGTGTCCGCCTTCGCGCACCCGGGTGGACGGAAACCTTTGGCCGCCCGGTCCAGCTTCGCAGCCGTCCGCAACCGCCCCGCTCGGGGGCGGTTGCGCCCTATCCGCTTGTCTGTCCTAGCAGAGCCGTGCGCCGTTGGGGGCCGGGCGCTCCGGGGTTGCCAACACCACGGCACCGTCGGCGTCGTGGAAGCCCAGGACCAGCACTTCGCTCATGAACTTGCCGATCTGCTTCGGTGGGAAGTTCACGACGGCCATGACCTGCCGGCCCAGCAGGCCTTCGGGCGTGTAGTGGACGGTGATCTGGGCCGAGCTGCGCTTCACGCCGATCTCCGGTCCGAAGTCCACCTGGAGCTTGTAGGCCGGGCGCCGTGCGTCCGGATAGGGCTCGACTTCGACGATCGTGCCCAGGCGGATGTCGACCTTCATGAAGTCGTCGAAGCCGATCGTCATGGCAGCGTCCTTTCGATATTTGGCCGAGCCCGGCCTCGTGCGCTGTCCCGGGTGCCGCCTGTACGTGTGGTGGCCGCCGGTTCCGCACGTTTGCACGGCATTTCCGTGATCTTTTTGGAAAAATGCAACAAATCCCGGCCGGCGCGAATTGTACCGGGCGATAGTCGTTTGTGTGGGACGGATGTTCCGCCCCGGAGCCGCGCCAGCATGAGTATCATCCTCAAACCCCCCGCACCCGATCCGATGGCCGAGGGGGCCTCCGACTCTGCGCCCCGCGACCGGTTGCTCGACCCGGTCGCCCTGCGCCGGGCCATCGACGCGGGACGTGTCGAGGTTCTGTACCAACCCATCGTGACCGTCGCCACCCGCGAGGTCGCCGGGTTCGAAGCACTGGCCCGCCTGCGGGGCGAGGACGGGGGGCTGATACCGCCGGACCGCTTCATTCCATTGGCCGAGGAAACGGGTCTCATTGTTCCGCTCGGCGAAGCGGTTCTACGGGTCGCCTGCGCGCAGGCGGCGGCGTGGGCAAAGGCGCGCCTTCCCGTGCAGACGGTCTCGGTGAACCTCTCGGCCAAGCAGGCCGACGACCCGGCCTTGCGCCGCCGCGTGCATGCCGCGCTGAAGGATGCCGGCTTGCCCGCCCACCGTCTGGTTCTGGAGTTGACCGAAACGACACTTTTCGGCGGCCCCCATGATGCCACCCGCACCGTCACGACCCTGGCGGGGGACGGCGTGCGCATCGTGCTTGACGATTTCGGGACGGGGTGGAGTTCGCTCGCCTATCTGGCGCGGTTCCCGATCTCCGCGTTGAAGATCGACCGCAGCTTCGTGCAGCGCATGGTGGAGGACCCCAGGCGTTGCGGGGCCATTGTGCAGGCCATCGTCGGACTTGCCCATACCCTGGGCCTGGAGTCCGTTGCCGAAGGGGTGGAGACCGAGGCACAGCGTCTGTTCCTCCAAGCCTACCGGTGCGACCGGATGCAGGGCTACCTGATCGCCCGGCCGCTGCGGGCGGCCGACGCCACACGCATGTTGGAGAACGCCGCGTCCGGGTGAGCCCCGGAGGTCATCTGCGTCTTGCCAAGCCGCGCCTGCCGCATGAGCATGGCGGCCTTCGAGGGCCGGCAAGGCGGGGGCGGCAATGGGAGCCATGGTCGATTTGCAGGCTGCGGACGGACACGGGCTGTCCGCTTACCGGGCCGATCCCGCGGGTCGTGCGCGCGGTGGTGTCGTCATTATCCAGGAGATTTTCGGGGTCAACCGGCACATCCGTGGCGTCTGCGACGACTACGCGCGCGAGGGTTATGTGGCCGTGGCACCCGCCCTGTTCGATCGGCGACGGCGCGGGCTGGAACTCGGCTACACCAGCGAGGAGATCCCCGAAGGCCGCGAGGTCGCCTATTCCATTCCCTTGGAGAAGGCGTTGCTGGATGTGGATGCGGCGATAACGGCGGTGCGGGCGGCGGCCGGGACCGCCGCGGTGGTGGGGTACTGCTGGGGTGGCCTGCTGGCTTGGCTTTCGGCCACGCGGCTCCAGCCGGATGTGGCGGTCGGTTATTATGGCGGCCGGATCGCGCAGTATGCGGCCGAGCCGCGGCGCTGCCCGGTCATGCTGCACTTCGGCGAGACCGACCACGCCATTCCGATGGACGATGTGCGGCGCATCCGCGAACTGGCGCCCGATGTCCTCGTCCACACCTATCCGGCGGGTCACGGCTTCAACTGTCCGGAGCGGTCCAGTTGGGACCCGGCCTGTGCCGACACGGCACGGAAGCGGACCCTGGCGTTTCTCGACGCCCATGCGGCCAGTGAAGGATGAGCCGCATCCCGCGGCGCCGTCCGGCACATGCGTGGACGGCCTGCCAGCGTTGTGATTTGCGCGGCTTGTGATTCGAATGTTTGTGGTCCAAGCCATTCCGGTTTGAACGTTCCTCAAGGGAGGGGACCATGGCTGCCCACGATTGGACGCGCCGCGGCTTCATGGTCGGACCCCTGGCGGGGGCCGGTGCCGCGGTGCTGGCGCGCAGGGCGGTGGCGCAGGAGGCCGCCCGGCGTGGCGGGACGCTGGTGGTTGCGGCCGACACCGAAGGCCGCAACATGAATCCGGCCATCGTCGCCTCGAACGGCGTCTTCTACGTGGCGGCCAAGGTGATCGAGCCGCTGGCCGAAATGTCGTACGGCGGCGACCGCCTGGTGCCGCGCCTTGCGACCGCGTGGGACGGATCCCCCGATGGCCGGACGGTCACGTTCCGCCTGCGTGACGGCGTGTCCTGGCACGACGGGCGGCCCTTCACCTCGGCCGACGTCGCCTTTTCGGCCATGCAGGTGTGGAAGCCGTTGCAGAACCTGGGGCGCGTCCTGTTCAAGGACCTGGAGACGGTCGAGACCCCGGACGAGCGGACGGCCGTCTTCCGGTTCGCCACGCCGACCCCGTTCCAGTTGATCCGGAACGCCCTGCCGGCGTTGACCTCGGTCGTGCCGCGCCACCTCTACGAAGGCACCGACATCAATGTGAACCCGGCCAATACCCGGTTGGTCGGTACCGGCCCGTTCCGGTTCGTCGAACACCGCCAGGGCGAATTCTACCGGCTGGAGCGGAACCCGTCGTACTGGGAGGTCGGGCGCCCGTACCTGGATGCCATCGTCTACCGCGTGCTGCCCGACCGCGGCGGCATCGCCGCGGCGTTGGAGGCGAACCAGATCCAGCTCGCGGCGTTCTCGGCCATTCCGCTCGCCGACATGGAGCGCCTGGCCCGGGTTCCGGGGATCCGGGTCGTGCCCGGGGGGTACGAAGGGATCACCTATCAACTGACGGTGGAGATCAACCACCGCCGCAAGGAGCTGGCCGACCCCAGGGTCCGCCGTGCCATCGCGCACGCGATCGACCGGCGCTTCGTGGTGGACACCATCTTCCTCGGCCACGCCAAGCCGTCGAACGGGCCCATTCCGGCGTTCGACACGCAATTCCATCTGGCGGACCTGCCGGTGCCCGCCTTCGATCCGAAACGGGCGAACGCCTTGCTGGACGAGGCCGGCTATCCCCGCGGCGCCAACGGGACCCGCTTCCAGGTGCGGTTGCTGCCGGCCCCCTGGTTCGAGCAGACCCGCCAGTTCGGCGACTATCTGCGCCAAGCCCTGAGGGCGGTCGGCATCGACGCCCGGATCGTGAACAACGACCCCGCGGCGCACACGCGTGCGGTCTACACCGACCATGATTTCGATCTGGCCGTGGGGTCCCCCGTCTACCGCAACGATCCGGCGATCTCGACCACCATCCTGTTCCAGGGCGGCCTGCCGGCGGGTGTCCCCTTCTCGAACCAGTACGGCTACCGGAGCGCCGCCATGGACGAGCTGATCGCCAAGGGCGCCTCCACGGTGGACGCGGCGGAACGCGCGCGCGTCTACCACGACTTCCAGCGCTTGGCGGTCGAGGACATGCCCCTGGTCAACGTCGTGGAGTTCACGTTCCTGACCGTGGCGCGGGACAGTGTGCGCAACGTCGCCAACAATCCGCGCTGGGCCACCTCGCACTGGGCGGACACGTGGCTGGCGGCGTAACCCCCGGCGGGCGGAAGCCGGCCTGACGACCGTGCGTGGGGTCGGCCTGATTGCCCGCCGGCTCGTGGCGGCGGTCCCGACGGTGGTGCTCGTCGCCCTCGGCGCCTACCTGTTGCTGGAACTGGCCCCGGGCGATGCCGCCGATGCCTATCTGGCGCAGACGGGCGGCGATGCCGGCTTCGCCGCCGAGGTGCGCCACCGTTTCGGGCTGGAAGGTACAGGCGCCGAACGCTTGGTGCGCTTCCTCGGCAATCTCGCCGCGGGCGACCTCGGCACCTCGGCCGTGTTCGGGCGGCGGGTGGCCGAGGTGGTGGTCGAGCGGCTTCCCACCACGCTGGCGCTGATGGTGTGCGCCGTCGCATTCGCGGCGCTGCTCGGCGGCTGGACCGGCCTTCTGGCGGGGGCCCGTCCGGGGTCCCCGCGCGACCGGCTGCTGTCCGTGGCGGCACTGATCCTTCTGGCCTTGCCGAGCTTCTGGCTGGGGCTTCTGCTCGTCTATCTGTTCGGGGTCCGGCTGGGGTGGCTGCCGACCGCCGGATTGCATGCGGTCGGGGGCGGTGGGGCCGGTTGGCTGGACGTCGCCCGGCATCTGGTCCTGCCCACGGTGGCGCTGGGGGCGGGGTACGTCGCGCTCTACATGCGGACCCTCCGCGCCGGCATGGTGGACGCGTGGCGGGCGGAGCATGTGCGCGCCGCCCGGGCCCGCGGGCTCGATGAGCGGGCGGTGGTCTGGCGCGCGGTGGCCCGGCCGGCGCTGCTGCCGGTGGTCGTGCTGCTGGGCCAGCAGGCGGGGGCCCTGTTCGGCGGCAGCGTGGTGGTCGAGACGGTGTTCGGAATTCCAGGCATGGGCCGTCTGGCGTACGAGGCGGTGGCCGGACGCGACGCCCAGCTTCTGGTGGGGGTGGTGCTGGTCGGGACGCTGGTGGTGATCGCGGCGAACCTGGTGGTCGATCTGCTGCTCGCACGGCTCGACCCCCGTATCGGGGCCGCCGATGCCTGATATCCTGCGTTTCGTCCGCACGCCCGAGGGGGCGGTCGGTCTGCTGCTTCTGGCGGGCCCGGGGGCGCTGGCCGCGTTGGCGCCGTTGCTGGTGGCCGGCGATCCGCTGGACCTTGCCGGTCGGCCGCTGTTGCGGCCGTTTGCCGATCCGCGGCTGCCGCTGGGCACCGACCGGCTTGGCCGGGACATCCTGGCGGGCCTCGCCTACGGCGCCCGTTCCACCCTGTCCATCGCCGCCGCGGTCATGGCCGTGGCCCTGGTGTTGGGCGGGGCGGTGGGCACGGTCGCGGGCTATCTGGGCGGGGCGGTGGACGAGGTGCTGATGCGCATCGCCGACGCCGTGCAGACGGTGCCGGGCTTCGTCCTGGCGCTGGCCATCGTCAGCGTCGCCGGGCCGACCCGGCCGGCGATCCTCGTGGCCCTGGCCGCCGGCGCCTGGACCGGCCCGGCACGGGTGGTGCGGGCGGAGGTCCTGTCGCTGCGGGAGCGGCCGTTCGTCGAGGCCTCGCGCCTGTGCGGCCGGCATCCCCTGGCGATCGCCTTCGATACGGTGTTGCCCAATGCGCTCGCACCGCTGGTGGCGTTGGCGCCGATCATCGTGGCGGGTGCGGTGCTGGCGGAGGCCGCGCTGTCGTTCCTGGGGCTGGGGGACCCGAACACGGCAAGCTGGGGCGCCATGATCGCCGAAGGCCGCGCCGTGCTCGCAACCGCCCCCCACGTGATCATGGCGCCGGGCCTGGCGGTCGCCGTGACGGTGCTCGCCGTGAGCCTGGTGGGCGAAGGGGTGGCGAAGGCGCTGGCGCCGCGGTGAGCCCGGAGCGGGGCCGTCAGGACACCGCGAATTCCAGCACCACGCCGGTCGCCTCGGCCGGCGGCACGACCAGACGCGTCCCCTGGACATCCCGCGTCGGCACGCCCCGGCTCCGCAGGGTTTCCGCCGTTGCGCCCAGATCCGCGACCAGGACGGTCATGACGACGGGCACGGGCAGGGCGGCCGGCAGGGCGATGGCCGGATAACGCTTTGCGAACCGCTCGGGCGCCAGGAAGCGCAGGGTGTGCGGGCCGACCCGCACGTCCAGCCGCCCCCGGCCCTGGAACACGGCATTCTGCCCGAACCGGGCGGCATAGCCCTCGGTCAGCCGGGCCGGATCCTCGACCACCACGGTCACCCCCTCCAATCCACGTGCGCCGTTGGCGTGCTCGAGCCAATCCGACCGGCGCAGCAGTTCCGGCGTCAGGTGCTGCGTGGTGAAGGCGGGCAGGGCGGGGAAGGTGCCCGGCCCCGTCGGGTGGAGCAGGCGGAAGCGTGGGGTGACGTCGCCGTCCGGCAGCTCCAGGATCCGGGCGAGGTCCTTGGGCGGCTCGACCAGCCCCGGGCCCAGTTCGGTGAACGCGGCATCGACGTCGCCGGCGAACGCCAAGCCCAGCAGACCTTCGCCCCGCGTGGCGAGTGTGGTGTCCAGCCCGTTCACGAACTGCGACGCGTCCACGATTCCCAGGAGTTCGATGTAGTCGTCCGGGAACATGATGCAGTGGTTCGCGGTGCCCCAGCCGATGTGCCGGCCCCGCGGCGTGCATGTGAAGCCCAGCCGCGCCCAGGTCGCCCGCGCGGCCTCCAGGTCGGCGGCGGCGATCAGGGTGTGGTCGATCCCGGCAATGGCGGACATGGGTGCTCCGGTGTTGACGGTCCTTCGAAACCCGGTGCCGGCCGGCTCAGAACGACGAGTTCGGGCCCTTCAGGAACTCCAGCTCCTCGGGCGTGCTTTCGCGGCCCAGCACGACGTTCCGGTGCGGGAAGCGCCCGAAACGGGCGATGATGTCCCGGTGCTGGCGCCCGTACCGGATGTATTCGGGGTCGGGCGTCCGTTCCTCGAACAGGCGGACGCAGGTCTCCTGGTCGTCGAGATCCTCGCTGTGTTCCAGCGGCAGGTAGAAGAAGAGGCGGCGGTCGATGTCGGGGAATTCCCAGTCGAAGCCGCGGTCCAGCACGTGCCACGTCAGGTCCCGTGCGGCCTCGTCGGTGGCGTAGGCCCGCGGTGAGCCGCGGAAGATGTTGCGCGGGACCTGGTCCAGCAGGATCACCAGGGCCAGGCAGCCTTCGGCCGTTTCCTTCCAGGCGTCCAGTTCGCCGGCCGCCGCCGCCTCGTGCAGGGACTGGAACCGGCGGCGCACTTCGGCGTCGAACGCGTCCGACTTGGCAAACCACATCGGCTTCGCCGCGTCGCTGAACCAGAAGTCGAGGACGGACTGCGGGTCGGACATGAAAGGCCTCCAAAGGACCGGTTGTCGGCGTCGGCACGGTGTGCCGGGCCCAACGGGAGATAAGGGGCACTACCCCATTGGGTCTACCGGAATCCACTCGACATGCCGTGCGCATCGGGTGGAGCATGGTTACGGAACGATGAACACGGCCCGCGTCCGGGCGGCCGCAGCATCGACCGTCCCGGTCCGCGGAGCCGCGAAACGGCAACGACTGGGAGACGCTGCGCCATGCCGAATACCGCAGGGACAGGGACCGGAACCAACGCCGGCAATGGAACCAGGGGGCCACGGGTCGCTGCGCTCGTCGGCCCCTATGGCAGCGGCAAGACCGCCTTGCTGGAGGCCATGCTGGCCGCCTGCGGGGCGGTGAAGCAGAAGGGGCGTGCGCTGGACGGCAACCGCGTCGGCGACAGCTCGCCCGAGGCCAAGGCCCGGCAGATGACCACCGAGGTCGTCACCGCCGAGTGCGCGTTCCTGGGCGACCGTTGGACCTTTCTGGACTGCCCCGGTTCGGTGGAACTGCTGCTGGACACCCAGTCCGCGCTGATGTGCGCGGACATGGCGGTGGTGGTCGTGGACCCGGTCCCCGACCGCGCGCTGATGCTTCGTCCGCTGCTGAAATTCCTCGCGGACAACGGCGTTCCCCACATGCTGTTCATCAACAAGGTCGATACGCTGGACGGGACCGGCGTCCGCCTGCGCGAGGTGATGCAGGTGCTCCAGTCGGTCTCGCGGCGGCCGCTGGTCCTTCGACAGATCCCGATCCGCGAGGGCGATGCGATCCGCGGTTATGTGGACCTGATCAGCGAACGCGCATACCGCTACAAGCCGGGCCAGCCATCCGACCTGATCCCCATGCCCGAGGACGCGCGCGAGCGGGAGAGCGAGGCGCGGCAGGCGCTGCTCGAAACGCTGGCCGATTTCGACGACGGGCTGATGGCGCAACTCCTGGAGGATTCGGTCCCGGACAAGACGGAGTTGTACCGGCATCTGGCCGAGGACATCCGTAAGGACCGGATCGTGCCGGTCCTGATCGGATCCGCCGAGCGCGACCACGGCATCCAACGGCTTTGGAAGGCATTGCGCCATGACGCACCCGGCGCGGCCGAAACCGCGGCGCGCATGGCGCTCGATCTGGACGGCACCCAGACGGCGGTGCAGGTGTTCCGCACCGTTCATGCCCCCCATACCGGCAAAATGAGCATCGCCCGGGTCTGGAAAGGGATGGTTACGGACGGCATGACGCTGGCGGGGCAACGCGTGTCCGGCCTGTGGCGCGTGCACGGTCATGAGACCGCCAAAGTCCCCCGGGCCGAGACCGGCGAGGTGGTGGCGCTTGGCCGCATGGAGGAACTCAAGACCGGCATGGTCGCGACGGACAAGGCCATGATGCCGCCGGTTGCATGGCCGGTCCCGCCCCAGCCGGTGTTCCACCTGGCCGTGCGCGCCGAAAACCGCAACGACGAGGTGAAGCTGTCGGGCGCCCTGCAGAAGCTGGCCGAGGAGGATCCCGCATTTGCGGCATCCTTCCAGCCCGACACCGGTGAACTGCTTCTGTCCGGCCAGGGCGACATCCACCTCCAGTTGGCGGTGGAGCGGTTGCGGTCGCGGCACAATCTGGCGGTCAAGGGGGTGCCGCCGCGTGTGCCCTACAAGGAAACGATCCGGAAGGGGGTCAGCCATCACGCGCGCTTCAAGCGCCAGACCGGCGGGCATGGGCAGTTCGCCGATGTGACCATCGAGGTCCGGCCGCTCCCGCGGGGCAGCGGCTTTCAGTTCAACGACCGGATCGTCGGTGGCGTGGTCCCGCGGCAGTTCATCCCGGCCGTGGAGGCCGGCGTCCGCGAGGCCCTGGTCCAGGGGCCCCTGGGCTTTCCGGTGGTCGATGTGGCGGTGACGCTGGTCAACGGCCAGTTCCATGCGGTGGACAGTTCCGAGCAGGCGTTCAAGACGGCCGGCCGCATGGCCATGTCGGAAGCCTTGCCCAAATGCGAGCCGGTGCTTTTGGAACCGATCCTCGAGGTCGCGATCCAGGTGCCGACCGAGCACACCGCCAAAGTGCAGCGGCTGGTGAGCGGCCGGCGCGGCCAGATCCTGGGCTTCGACGGCCGCCCCGGCTGGGATGGCTGGGATGAGGTGCGTGCCCACATCCCGCAATCCGAGGTGCAGGATTTGATCGTGGAGCTGCGCTCGCTGACCCAGGGCGTGGGCACATTCTCCACCCGCTTCGACCACTTGGCGGAACTGGTCGGCCGTTTGGCGGACAAGGTGGTCGGACAACGCCAGGCCATTCCGGCCTGAGCCGGTGAACCGCGATTAGGGCGAGGCCGCGCATCCCGTCAGGATGCGCGGCCTCGCCTGTGCGTGCGTCTTCCACATGTGCTTTTCCCCGCAAGCCACGGATAGCTGTCGCGGGTACTCCGCTTTTGCCGCATCCGCGGGTGTTCCGTGTGCGTATAAAGCGATTCACATGAAATAAATGGGCGCAACTGATAATAATCAAGCTATCGACCTTGTGTATATAATTCTGTATTTTGGGGATTTATTTGTTCACGATTGCGTGAGCTCAAAATATATGTCGAGCCATTTCCTGGGATTGGCTGTCTGTCGTTCGCGAGCGTCCGTCGGGTGCTCGTGTTGTTCCAGGAGGAAATGATCATGAACGAGCATGACCACGGTTCGGGCGGGAATCGCCCGTCGGGTGGGCAGACCGGCTCGGGGGCCGGCTCGGGGGCCGCACCGGCCCAGGGTGCCGGTAACGGCATGAACCAGGCCCAAGGCTCGGGTGGATCGGATCCGACGCTGGGCGTGGCGGCCAACAACCAGGCCCGGTTGAACGGCACGAGCGGCATGGACACCCTTATCGGCGGTGTGGACACCGAGACCATCCGTGCGGGCAGCGGCGACGACATCGTGCGTGCGGCCGACAAGCCGGCGCCGGTGTATGTGGCCGAAGTCGAAGCGCTGAACGATTCGGGTGTGGAAGGCTACGTCACGGCAAGCATCCACCATGGCGTGCTGACCACGACGGTCTCGCTGTCGGGCCTTGAGCCCAACCAGCCCCATGTCCAGCACATCCACGGGCGCGTCGGCGAGAACGGCGAGCCGCTGAACAGCACCGTTCCGACCGAAGCCCAGGACGCGGACGACGATGGTTTCGTCGAGTTGGCCGAGGGGCTGCCGAACTACGGTCCCATTCTGCTCAACCTCACCTCCGACCCGGCCGCCGGGCTGGCCGGCTTCCCGACGGCGCCCGACGGGACCGTGACCTTCGTCCAGACCTATGACCTGAGCGAGACGGAGGCCTTCGCCGAGGGCTTCGACGCCACCGACCTGACACCGCTGGACCTGCGCGAATTCGTGGTGCACGGCCTGACGGTGAAGGGGGGCGTGGGTGCCGGCACGCCCGGCGAGGTGGATGGCAGTGCCGGGTTCAAGGCTGTGCTGCCGGTCGGGTCCGGCGAATTCGAATTGGCACCTGGGTTCGGCGGCACAACGGAACTGTTCGGCGAGGATGGCGATGACGCTCTGATCGGCGGCTCGGGCGACGACGTCATGAACGGCGGCCGGGGCAACGATACCTTCGTCGCCGGCGACGGCATGGACCGGATCGTGCAATTCGACCTGCGCGACAGTGCCGAGGAGCTTGCCGGGAACGCCGGCGCCGATTGGGACACCCTGTCTTTCGACGGGATGGAACTCAGCTCGGTGCAGGAATTCGCCGACAACTTCGGCGGCGAGGGGTTCGAGGGTGACCTCCGCTTCGACGAGGCAACCCGGACCGTCGAAGTGACGGATACCGAAGGCGACACGCTGTCCCTCGAAATCAACAACGTGGAGAGCTTCAACGCGTTGAGGACCGCCCTGGGCGACAGCGAAATGATGTGAGTGCCCGCACGCGCCCCGGCCCGGCACCGTCCGGACCGGGGCGCGTCCGTTTGCAGCAACCCGGGCCCGTGCCTGATCCCCGCCTCGCGTGTTTACCGGTCGTTCCCGAAAAATGGAGGCATTCGATGGGCTTTCAAAGCGCCACGCAAAAATCCGCCGAGACGCTTCAGGTTGCGACCGGCATCGACGAGGAGAGCCGCAAGGCGTTGGCCGACGGGCTCGCTCGTGTCCTGGCCGACACCTACACGCTCTTGGGTAAGACCCATGGCTTCCACTGGAACGTGACCGGGCCGATGTTCCATAGCCTGCACGAGATGTTCCAGGAACAGTACGAAGACCTGGCTCAGGCGGTTGATGAAATCGCCGAGCGCATTCGTGCGCTGGGATTCCATGCCCCCGGCAGCCTGTCGCAGTTCCTCAAGCTCACCTCGATCCAGGATGAGCTCGGCGTGCCGACGCCCATGCAGATGCTGGAGCAATTGGTGCACGACAACGAAACCGTGAGCCGCGCCTGCCGCGAGGTCGTGTCGCTGTGCCACAAGTCCGAGGACACGGTCACCGAGGATCTGATGAACGGCCGCATGCGCTACCACGAGAAGGCGGCCTGGATGCTGCGGGCCTCAATGGGGTGAAGCAAGGGGAGGGCACCGGCCCGCCCCCCGGTTCCCGGCCGCATCACCGGCTGTTGATTTGCCGTTCGCTCCCGGCTGCCCATCTTTTCAGGGGTCGCATCAGGTCAACCCGCACGCCGGAGGCGTCGTCATGCTCGTCCGCAGGAAACGTGGTTGGGAACGGCCGGAGTCGGAAGCGACCCCGGAGTCCGTCTATCGGGGGCGCCGGGCCATTCTGCGGGGGCTGGCCGCCGGCGGCCTTGTCGGTGGTTTGGCCGGCGGTGGTCTGGTCGGCGGCGCGCGGCCCGCGCATGCCGTGTTCGGCTGGGGCCGCAACGAGCAGGCGGCTCCGGCGACACCCGACCCGACCGCCGACCTTTATCCCGCCAAACGCAACGCGTCGTATGCGCTCGACCGGCCCGTCACCGATGAGTCGCAGGCGACCACCTACAACAATTTCTACGAGTTCGGCTCCCACAAGCAGATCTGGCGCACGGCCCAGCGCATGGAGGTCCGGCCCTGGACCGTGACCATCGACGGCATGGTCGAAAACCCGATCACCCTGGATTTCGACCAGTTGGTCCGGCGGATGCCGCTGGAGGAGCGCCTGTATCGTTTCCGCTGCGTCGAAGCCTGGGCCATGGCCGTGCCGTGGAGCGGCTTCCCGCTCGCCAGCCTGGTCGAATTGGCGCGGCCGCTGTCATCGGCCACGTATCTGGAGATGGCGACCTTCGGATCGGACCGGATACCGCCGTCCGTCGCCACCGGTCTGCGCCAGAACTGGTATCCCTGGCCCTACGTCGAAGGTCTGTCCCTGGACGAGGCCACCAACGAATTGGCGTTCATCGCCACCGGCCTTTACGGAAAGCCGATCCCGGACCAGAACGGGGCGCCGCTGCGTCTCGTCGTGCCCTGGAAGTACGGGTTCAAGAGCGTGAAGTCGATCGTACGCTTCACCTTCACCGACAAGCGCCCGGCCACGTTCTGGGAGAGGATCCAGGCGTCCGAGTACGGGTTCTGGGCGAACGTGAACCCGGATGTGCCGCACCCCCGCTGGAGCCAGGCGCAGGAACGCATGCTGGGGACGGGCGAAATGCGGCCGACGCAGATCTTCAACGGCTACGGGGAGTTTGTCGCCAATCTATACAAAGACCGGCAGGGCGAACGCCTGTATGTGTGACGGGAGCGGTCGGGACGCGGCCGCTTTCCAATCCCGTCACCGTGATGCGGCCTGCGGCGGCCCGGCCGCGACCGCCGCCTGATGCGAAACGGCCTGGGCGATGTCCCAACGCATGTGGAAGGCGTCGAAGAAATCCGATGCCGCGACGGGGGTGGCCCGCAGGTCGATGATCCGGACACCGCCCTTGTCGCCCAGGCTTTCGCCGATCCGGTCGACCAGGGCCGCGACCGCTTCGCGGGTCCCGGGGATCTGTTCGAAATAGGCCGGATTGATCGGCGGCAGGACCACGGCCACCTCGATGCCGCGCGCCCGGACGTCCTCTACCAGGTCCTCGAAGGCTTCGAAGCACGACGGATCGGGATGGATCAGGCCGTAGAACAGGCCGCGCGTGCGCAGGAACCCGGCCGGCACGGTTCGCCGGGGCTGGGATTCGTAGGCGTCGCGCCGCAGCTTTTCGGGATCCCGCCGGGCGTCGGCCATTTCGACCGCCTTGGTCAGGAACCCGACCGGGTCGAAATACTTGCCGTAGAAATAGGCCAGCGGATACCGGCGTTCGATGAACGCGGCGGCGTCGCCGGGGTCGAAGAACCGGGTCGGGGCGTCGCAGTTCCGGAAATCCGCGGGCCCGGTCATCACCACCAACTGCCGGACATGGGGGAAGCGGGACAGGTACCAGCCGGTCAGATACCCGATCTGGTTCATCTGCACGCCCCAGGTCGCACCGTTGTATGCCTTGCCCGGCGGACCGAAGGCGGCACCATCGAAATGCTGGAGTGTCAGGCTGGAGCCGACAGCCAGCACCTCCGGATCCATGGGCGGCCCGTCGCGCAGGCGGCGCAGCTTCTCGTCGAAGTCCACACGGTTGGTGATTGCGGGCGGCGGCAGGTGCTGCGGCCACTTGGCCGCCAGCAGCGTCACGCCACCGGCCAGCACACCGGCACAGGCCAGAAGCCCGGCGGCCAACCCTGCGAGGAAACGGGGGAAGGCTTCGGCCATGGCGTTAGAAATTGAAATAGAGGAAGGCCTTCGGCGCCGCCGAAAAGGCCTGGAGGAGGGCGAAGCACAGCAGCACGCCCAGCATGGCGCCCTGGGGCAGCGTCGGCCGCCATCCACGGAACGGGCGGGGCAGCACCGCGAGCAGACGGGTCCGCGACACGCGGAGGTCGCCGGTGTCGATGCCGTAGCCGAAGCGGCCGACCCATTCCTGGGTGTTCGGCAGACCCCAGACGATCAGGCTCAGCGCGACCAGCCAGGCCATCTGCCGGCCGCCGAAATATTCGGTATGGGCGACGGGCACCCAGGCGCGCAGGTCCACGCCCGCCTTGCCCGCGATCGATCCGGCCACTTCGGGCAGGACGAACCCGTTCAGCCCGGCCATGCCGCCCAGAACGGCCATCGCGTGGGGCACGCTTTCGGACCGGAAGACGACCATGCCCACGGTCACCGCGGCGAACGTCAGCACCACGCCCAACGGCCGCCAGGGCCGGCCCCGGTCCGGGCCGATGCCCCGCACACGCCGCACCGCGCGCCACGCATGGTTGACCACCAGATAGGCCCCGTGCAGCACGCCGAAGAGCACGAACTGCCAGCCGGCGCCGTGCCAGATCCCCGCGAGGGTCATGGTCAGCATGGTCGGGAACGCCAGCAGGACCAGGAACGCCCCGGGCTTTGGCGCGGCGCGGGTCAGGACGGGTTTGCGCGCCTGCATCCGGCGGCGGGTCAGGGCCATGCTGACCGGGTTGTAGACGTAGGCCGTCAGGAACCGGGTCAGCGTGATGTGCCAGCGGGACCAGAATTCGATGATGCCGGCCGTCTTGTAGGGTGAGGCGAAGTTCACCGGCAGGCGGATGCCGAACAGCCGCGCCAGCCCCACCGCCATGTCCGAGTAGCCGGAGAAGTCGAAGTAGATCTGGAACGAGAAGGCGACCGCGGCACCCCACGCTTCCAGCACCGTCAGCGGTGTTCCGGCCGCGGCGGCGAACGCGTCGTTGACGAAGCCTGCCACGCCGTCCGCCAGAACGACCTTCTTGAACAGGCCGATGCCGAAGACCGTCAGGCCGACCGCGAAGTTCGACGCACGCGGTCGGAAGGTTCCGGCCTCCCCGAACTGGGGCAGCATCTCCTTGTGGTGGACGATCGGCCCGGCGACCAGTTGGGGGAAGAAGACGACGAACAGGCAGTAGTTCAGGAAACTGTCCTCGTGCGCCAGCCCGTCGTTGGCATCCACCAGGTATGCGATCTGCTGGAACGTGAAGAACGAGATGCCGAGCGGCAGGATGATCCGCCCGATGGCCCAATCGACGCCGGTGGCGGCGCCGAACACGCCGACCACGAAGACCAGATATTTGAAGTAGCCGAGGAGAAGCAGGTTCGCGGCGACGCCGGCCGCCAGCAGCAGCCGGCTCGGCCGGCGGGACATCAAGCGGCCGAGAACGTAGTTGAACCCCAGCGACGCCCCCAGCAGCCACAGGTCCTGGATCCGCCACCAGCCGTAGTAGACGAAGGACAGGGCGACCAACCAGCCGATGGCCCACCGCTTGTCGTCGAGCCGGCCCAGCAGGAAGAAGCCCAGCAGGGTGACCGGTATGAAGGCCAGAATGAATTCCGGCGCGTGGAACAGCATCCCTCAGCCCCTTCCCCGGCCCGTGGGCGCGCCCGTCCGCGGCGGCACCGTCACCCCGCCTTCCGTTGGATCAGGCCAACGAAGTCGCCGACGTTCTTGAGCGATTCGATCTCGCCCGGCCGGAACTTGACGCCGAAGCGCAGTTCCGTCGCCACGATCAGGTTGACGTGGTTGAAGCTGTCCCATTCCGGCACGTCCTTGGCCGACATGTCGGGGGTGGGGGTCAGCGACGGGTCGTCGAAGACCTCGCGGAAGATGTCGGTCAACTGGGCGTAGATGTCTTGTTCGGTCATGGGACGCTCACCTGTGCGAAGAAGGCCCGCGCGCCGCTGTCGGCGCGCTTGGCGAGGGGCTGGATCCACACGCTCTCGCCATCGGCCGGGAGCCCGCCCGGAAAGGGTTCGAACCCCAGCCGTGGGTAGAATTCGGCCACCATCCCGTTGCGCGGCGTCGGGCGGTAGCGGCCGATCAACGCCGACAGGCCCTCGCGGGAAGCCGTGTCCGCCACCACGTCCATCAAGGCGTCCTCGACCTTGCGGCCCAGCACCCGGCAGCTCATCAGCCAGGTGTCCAGGTCCAGCGCGGGGGCGCCGTCCGGCAGCGTGGTGCAGCGGCCAATGACGACGGCGACGATGCCGTTGTCGCCGAACTTGTCGCCGACCCGTGCATGGAAGGTCCGCGCGTCGGGGTCGTCCAGCAGGGCTTCGACCTCGGCCTCGGTCCGCCGCCGTGTGGTCAGGTTGAACTGGTTGGTCTTGTTGATGAGCTGCGCGATGCGGGCCAGGTTCGTCCGGTCGAAGGGGCGGACCTCCAGCCGCATCTCCAGCCCGCGCAGGAACCCGTCCAGATCGGCGGCCTGGGCCTGCACGCGCCGGCGCTCGGCGTTGGCCGCGTACTGCTCGGCCCGCCGGGCGTCATCGGCCGTGAAGCCGATGCTTTCGAAATAGCCGGCATCCGCCAGGCAGCGCACGTACTGGTCGGGGCTGTCCGGCACCTCGGGCACCGCCACCTGGGGCAGGGTGCGCCGCATCAGGTCGCGCTCGGCCGGGTTGTCGTCGAAGAACACCAGACTGTCGAGGCCGAGGTCCAGGTCGCGGGCGATCCGCTGCACGGCGGCCGGCTTGTCGTCCCAGTTGGCCTCGAAGGCCGCGATGTCCGCCCGGCGCAGCACCATTTCGGGGTGGTCCGTGAACGGGGCCTCCGCGGTCGCCGGCTCGTTCTTCGAGCTGACCGCCAGCAGCACGCCGCGCTCGCGCAGGCGTTTGCAGTAATGCTGGAACGCGCGGTAGGCCTCGCCTTCGGCCGTGCCCTGGCCCAGCACGATGCCGGTTAGCCCGTCGTCGCCGATGACCCCGCCCCACAGGGTGTTGTCCAGATCCAGCACCAGCACCTTCCGGGACAGGCCCCGCAGGGCCGCCAGGACGCGGGCCAACTGGTCGCCGAACCAGGGGCCGGCGGCCGGATGGATCAGTTGCTTCGCATGGAACCACAGGCGGGGATCGCTCACCACGTCCAGGCCGGTGCGGCGGGCCGCCCGATCCAGGTCGAAGACCGGCACCCGCGCCCGGGCAGCCGCCGCGCGCAGGCCGGTGTTCAGCGCCTCGACCATGGCGCCGGGGGCGGTGGGCACGCCGCTTTCGGCATGGCCGAACAGGGGCTCGGTCAAATCCGGCACCGTCGCCTGGATCGGCTGCGCCTTCAGCCGCTGGCGCACGGCCTGCCAGAGCGCGGCCATCCCCTCGATCTGGGCCGCGACGGCATCCTGCGCCTCGTCTGCCGGGGCATCGAGCGGCAATGCGGGGACGGCGGCTTCGGCGTCCAGCAGCAGCAGGACGGCGTCCGGCCGGAACGCGTCCAGGCCAAGGGACGGGTCCAGAACCGCCTGGCGCACCTGCCCATAGGGCGCCAGCCAGGTCTCGACCACCAGGCCGCGCCGCAACGCTGCGACGCGGACGGCGGGCAGAAGATGGTCGGCGGTGTGCGTTGCCAGCACGGCCAAGCGCAAACGGGGCAGGGCAAGGGCGCCGGACTCCGGCGCCGCCAGCGTCTCCCGCAACAGGCGGTCGAGCTTGGCGGTCTGGATGAAGTCGATCCGGTGCCCGGCGAGGGCGGTCAGCTTCGCCACCTTGTCCGCGGGCGTGCCGCTTCCGGTGCGGATTTCGGCGATCCGCGCGGGGAAATCCGCCACGGGCGGAAGCCAGTGGAGGGCGGTCGGGTGCGGGGCCGGGGAAGGGGCTGTCATTCGGTCACCGTGTCGGGGACGCGGACGTGGCGCAGGGTGCCGGGGTCGGGCGGCGCGCGCAGTTGGTCCAGCAGGAAGGCGGCGACGGTGTCGGCGCTCGGGAACCGCCCGCCGGGGTGGGCGGCGCGGGCGCGTTCCAGCAGCAGGGGGTTGAAGGCGTCCAGCATCGCGGTCTCGGTGTAGCCGGGGCTGGCTGCCGTGACCCGCAGGCCGGCGCGGCCCAACTCGGCGACGGCGGCCTCCAGCAGACCCAGCAGTGCCGCCTTGGCGGCGATGTAGGCGCACATGTGCGGCGCCGCCGGAGGGCCCAGGGCGGCCGTCAGCACCGCCAGGACATGCCCGCCGCCCCGCGGCTTCAGCCACTGCCGCCACGCACCGGCAAGGACCCCGTGGTTGCCGATGACCGCCGCTTCGAACTGGGCACGGAAATGGTCGGGGCCGGTCTTCAGGAACGACAGCACGGGCGGGGGCGGGGCCGCGCACAGGGCGACCGCGGCGACGGGCTCGTCGGCGGCCGAGGCCAGGCCGGCGTCGAGGCCGGCCGTATCCGCGAGCGGTAGATGGACCGGGCGGGCATGCCCGATTTCGGCGCACAGGGCCTCGGCCCGGTCCCGGCCGGTGTTGTATCCCACCAGTACGCGCCAGCCTCCGGCGGCGGCACGGCGGCACAAGGCGGCGCCGATCCCGGCGCTGCCCCCGGTCACGAGCAGTGCGGGCCGCATCAGCCCCCGGCCCCCGCCCGCAGCGCCTGCGCCTCGCCCGACGCGATGCGGCGCCCGCCGGCGCGGACTTCCAGCATCAGACGGACCAGGCCAAGTGCCTCGTTGGCATGGGTGACGCGGGCGTGCAATTCCGCCGCCTCGTCCACGTAAAGGGGGGTGCGGAACTGCATGGACAGGGAGTGCCATACACAGCCGTGGCCCGGCAGGCGGGTTCCCAGCAGGCGCGACACCTGGGCCAGGATCAGTCCGCCATAGACGATCGGGCCTTCGAACCCCCGGGCGCGGGCGTAGTCGGCATCGTCATGGATCGGGTTGTCGTCCCCGCTCAATGCCGCGAATGCCCGCATCTGATCGCGGGTGACACGGAATTCGAGGTGTTCCCGAACCTCCAATCCCTGGGCGGTGTCCAAGGACTGCATCTGGCCACTCCGCGGACTTCGTGCGGGACGGGCGCCGGTGCCAGGACCGGGCGGCCCGATGATCCGTGGGGGGCATGTCGCTCGGCCGAACCACGGTGTCCGACACCATTACGGCGTCAGGTGAACCGGACCAGGAGGGCAAACCCGTCTCGTTCGTTTGCCTGTTGCAGCGGGCGGGGCCGAAGAGCGGACCCGTACCGCAACCCCTACGTCCGGTTTCCGGTGTGGAAATCGCGTTTCCCGTGCCGGGGTTCCTGGAGCCTAGCGGGTAAGGCCGGCCGTTCCGGACTGCGCGGACGGGTGAGCCCGAAGGGCTGCGACCGGCCCGCCGCATCCTTCGAAAGATGTTGACGGGCCGAATGGGCGGGGTCACCGCCCGGCTGTCCCGCACGGCACGCTATGACTCGCGGCGAGTGACCGCATTCGATCGCGGCCAGGACCCCCGCCACGAGTCGACAGGCGTCCCGGCCATGGGCATCCCGTACCGCCGGGTCGGGTGCAGCATCCTGCCTTGTCAAAAGGGAGGGAAGTGCAATCAATCCAGTATGTTAGGTCGCCGCGGGCAATGCCGTCGGGGGCGGTTTCGCCGTCCCCAGCAAGTGCCGCAATTCCGCTTTCAGCTGCGCCAGTGCGAACGGCTTCTCCAACACGATCCTGTTCCCGCCGGACAGGCCCAGGTCGTACCCGGTTGTGAACATGTGGGGAACGCCGCGCGCCGCCAGCAGGTCGGCGGCCGGCCACACCTCCACCCCGCACAGGTTGACGTCCAGCACCGCCGCATCGAGATCCCGCTCGTCCGCCGCCAGCCGGAGTGTTTCCCCGAGCGAAGTCGCGGGACCCACCACAGAGCAGCCCAGGCCTTCCAGGGCCTGCCGCATGGCGAGTGCCAGCAATGCATCGTCCTCCGCCACCAGGACCCGTCGTCCCTCCAGCCGGCCTGCGATGGTACGCGGCGCATGCCGCGCATGCGGCGCCGATGCACATTCCTCGGTCGTCAGGTGGCCGGCCGCGACCGTGAGCACACAACGCAGCCCTTCCGGTGCCCAGTCGACCGTGACCTTGCCCCCAAGCTGGGCGGTCGCCCCCCGCAGCATGTCCGAGCCGAAGCCGCGGCGCGTGGGAGGGCCGGTGATTGGCGGGCCGCCCACCTCGCGCCAGTCCAGGCGCAGCCCGCCGCCGACCTCCCGCCCCCATGTTACGTTGATCCGCCCGCCGGGTGCGGACAGGGCGCCGTGCTTGGCGGCGTTCGTGGCCAACTCGTGCAGCACCATGGCCATGGGCTGCACCGCGCCGGGGCCGAGCGTGACGGGAGGGCCGTGGAGGATTGCGCGGCTCTTGTCCTCGGTATCCAGGTACGGGGCGAGCTCCTCCTCCGCGAGCGCCCGAAGGTCGGCGCCACTCCAGCCTCCCCTTGCCAGCAGCCCATGTGCCCGGGCCAGCGCCGCCACGCGTCCTTCCACCGCATCCACGAAGTCCGCCGGGTTCTCCGCGGAGGTCAGCCGGACCACGGCCTGCACTACGGCCAGTACATTCTTGGCCCTGTGGTCCACCTCGCGCGCCAGCAACGCCTGCCGTTCCTCCGCGAGCTTGCGGTCGTGGATGTCCTCGGTGGTTCCGTACCACCGGATGATTTTTCCGTCCTGGTCGCGGCGGGGGAATGCGCGCGAGCGCATCCACCGGTACGAACCATCGGCCAAGCGGATGCGGTGCTCGATGTCGTAGGGCTCGCCGGTCACAACGGACCGTCCCCATGCCGCCGCCTTCTTCGGCAGATCCTCGGGGTGGGCAACGGGAACCCAACCTTCGCGCAGGGCCCGCTCGCGGGTGAAGCCGGTCAGGGCCAGCCACCGGTCGCTGATATCCAGGGGGCCGCCATCGGCGTCCGTCGTCCAGGGTATCTGGGGGTTCAGTTCGACGGTGTGCCGGAAGTGGTCTTCGCTCTCGCGCAGTTTCTGCTCGGCCTGGGCCTGCTCGACGGCCGCCGATGCGAGCTGGGCGAGCTGGACCAGCATCGCCTCGTCGTCCGCATCGAAATCGTCACCGTCGAGCTTGTCGCAGAGTTGGACGAGCCCGAGGTTCCTGCCGTCACGCGCGACCAGGGGAACCAGCAGGCATCCCCGCAATGGCGGATGTTCGTCCGCGTCCCCGCGCCGATGGACCTTCAGCTCGGCCTGGGTCAGGCGGAGCGGCCGGTTGGCCCTGCACACCCGGGCGTAGATGCCGGTGCGGTCGGTGTCGGCCCGGTCGCGCAGCCAGGCATGGGCTTCCGGCGGGGCCACGGCAATGACGGACTGGCTCCAATAGGGCCCGAAGGTCAGGCTCACGAGCGCGTGGTGGGCGCCCATGATCTCCTTGGCCGCCTTCGCGATCTCGTTGAGCTTCGCATCCAGCGTGGGTGCTGCGGTCGCCGCGAGCGACGCGGCGGCGAGGGCCTGGAGCTGTTCGGCCCGCCGGTGCCGCCCTTCGACGTCCATGTACACGGTGACGGCCGCAACGATGTTCCCGGTGCTGTCGCGCACCGGGGCGCTGCTCACCTCCAGGCGGCGCATCTCCGTGCCGGACGCCCCATCCCGCGGGTATATCATCAGCTCGCGGTCCACCACCTCGCCCCGAAGCAGGGTACGGGCGGTCGGATCGTCCTCGGCCGCATAGGGCTTCCCGTCCGGGTGCAGTGCGCCGGAACGCCGGTAAGGCGCCATGTCGTCACCCAGCCCGCCGCGTCCGAGCAGTTCGATCGCCTTGTCATTGATGGACAGGGCCCGCCCGCTCGGGGCTTCGGTGATCGAGATGCCGACGGGGGCTCGGCGGATCAGCGTATCCAGGAATTCGCGTTCCAGCCGCAGCCGCGCTTCGTTTTCACGCAGCCGCTGTTCGGATTGTTTCCGGTCGGTGACGTCGCGGTAAAGCACCGCCAGGCCTTCGTCGGTGGGGTAGGCCCGGACATCCAGCCAAGTGTCGCGGCTCCTGTCGGCGTAGTTGAACTCGAAGGACACCGGAACGCGGTCGCACATGGCCCGGCGGTAGTTCGCCTCGACCTGGGTGCCGGCCGTGGCGGGCCAGACCTCCCAAAAGGGTCTTCCCAGGATGGCCGCGGCTGTGCGGCCATCGATCTGTATGCCCGCTTGGTTGATTTCCACGATGCGGAAGTCGCGGTCCATGATGATGAAGCCCTCGCCGATGCTGTCCAGGACAGCGCGGCGGCCCGCGGTTGCCGCTGCGAGCGCCTCCTCGGCGTGCCGGCGTGCCAGGATGGCCCGCGTCAACTCGGTCACATCCTCCACCTCGTGGAGGATCCAGGCGACCTCGCCACTGCCCCCGGCCACGGGCGTATTGACCACCCGCCAGTACCGTTCCTCCCGCTGTCCTCCCTCGTCCAAAGGGCGTCGCAGTGCATATCTCTGTGTCTCCAGGACCTCGGTTCGGCGGCGTGCCAGGACCTCCGCCAGGGAGGCGGCCAGGGTTTGCCGGTCGGTGGCCGCCGGATCCCCGGGATCGTGCGGGAACACCTCCTGCACATGGCGTCCGATGATGTCCTCCCGCCGCATCATCGAAATACGAAGATAGGCGTCGTTGACGGCGACGATCTTCAGGTCGGGTGCGAACACGGCCGTGGGCGTGGACAGCACCTCGAACAGCGGACGGAAGTCGGAAAGGTTCGAGGTGGTCGCATCAGGCATGGGGCGGCTCCTCGGCAGGGGCAGGCTGGGAGCGCTCTTGGACCGGACGAAGCGCTGTATACATCGCGTCGCTGGTGGACGCGCAGTGTTTGGGATCCCCGACGAAGCCAACGGGACTGTCGGTGGGGAGAGCCTTCGGCAACGGTCGGTTCATTCCCATGGCACCAACCTGATCTGTGCCCGGACCGCACCCTATGATGTATCACCACATTGGAACGTCTTGAGACCTATTCCGACGGCGGTGACCCAAAGGCTAGGGCTATGTACAATGTGGCATTCGATCCCGCCGTGGAGCCTCCGCGCTTGGGCTGTCGCACAGCGGATCCACAGACGGACGCGGTCGCAAAAAAAAGCGCTGTTGGCGGGTAAATGGCGCATTCGATGTGTGGTGACGCCGTCGAGCAGTAACAATGCGCCCTCCTGCCAACCCGCCAGGGCGGTATACGGTTTCAACCTCAACTCGCATCAAATCGGGATCTGGTGGATTGTGGGTAGTTCCTCCATCAAAAGACCCGACGCTGAACCTTCGACTGCTGGCGGCCCTGTCCGGGCTGATCTTGACGAGCGGTTGCGCATCCATCACGTCCGTCGACATGAGTTCCAGCGCCGCCGACCCGTACCCGCCGCAGGTGCTCGTGCCGCTGGTGCCGATCAGCGCACCGCAGCCGCAATCGGCCCCGGCAGCCGGCCAGCCGTCCGCCACGCCAGCGGCCGGGCGGAAGAGTGCGCCAACGAGCGGATGGGAAGGGTGGGCGGCAGAAGCCTTGGAACAGCGGCCGTCCGACCGGGCCTATGCGACGGTGGGCACCGTTGGACAGTGGCAAAGCTTCGACGTTTGTGAAAGCCGGGTGCCGGGGGCGCGTTCCCTCCCCAGGGCCTGCCTGTGTGCCCGCCCAGGCGGGGCCCTGAGTTTCCGGCAGTCCCTTCCTTGGCCCTTCCTTGGCCCTTCCTTGGCCACCGGAGCGGGCGGGCAAAAAAAAGCCCGGAGGCCAAAAGGCTCCGGGCGAGTTGAACAGGGAGGCTTCACGTCTGGGAGACGCGGGGTCCGAAGACCCCACCCTGGGCCGGGCCCAGGGCGAAACGTCGAACGCTGCGCTGCAACATTCAACGGGCGCAAATGTATGCACCGGCGGCTCGAAGACCAGCCGCAAATTGGACAAGCAACCATGCGTCGTGCGCATGCCTTGGGCTTGGCGTTCCGCGTTTGCGTGCGCGGCTTCTCAACGCCCTTAGAAGCGGGACTCGGCGACCTTGCGCACCAGGAAGTCGCGGAAGACGGCGATGCGCTTGGAGTGGCGCAGTTCCTCGGCGTACACGAAGTACGCTTCCACCTTGGGGCCGTTCAGCTCGGGCAGGATCCGCACGAATTCCGGATTGTCGGCGACCATGTAGTCGGCCAACGCGGCAATGCCCAGGCCGGCTTCCACCGCGCGGTAGATGGCGTAGCTGGAATTCACACGCAGCACCGGCTTCCGCCGGCCATTGGCCGGTTCGCCCGCTTCCAGCAGCCAGTTGATGTTGGAAATCGGCGCCCGCGCCTCGTCCGGATAGGCGATGATCTCGTGCTGGTCGAGCTCGGCCACCGTCGCGGGCGTGCCCCGGCGTGCGAGATAGGTCTTCGACGCGTAGACGTGGATGTTGAGAGTCATCAAGTGCCGCTGGATCAGGTCCGGCTGGCGCGGGACGGACAGGCGGATGGCGACATCCGCCTCGCGCATGCCCAGGTCCAGCTCGCTGTCGTCGATCAGCAGCGTGAAATCGATGTCCGGATAAAGCTTCAGGAACTCCGGCAGGCGGGGCGTCAGCCACGTCGAGCCGAGCCCCACCGTCGTCGTCACCTTCAGCGGTCCGCGCGGGTTCTCCTTGCTGTCCGACAGCATGGCCTCGGTCATGGACAGCTTGGCGAACACGTCGCGCGCCGTGCGGTAGAGAAGCTCGCCCTGCTCGGTCAGGATCAGGCCACGCGCATGCCGGTGGAAGAGCGGTACGTTCAAGCTCTCCTCAAGCGCGCTGATCTGGCGGCTCACCGCGGACTGGCTGAGGTTCAGCACCTCGCCCGCATGGGTGAAGCTTCCCGCCTCCGCGACGGCGTGGAAAACCCGCAGCTTGTCCCAATCCATGGCGCCCCGCACGGGCCGATCCGCTTCCGGTACCGGCCGCTCCCCCATTTTCCCGCGGGGCAGCCATGCACCCCGCGCAAAGACAATACACCGGGACCTGCGGCCGGGTCACCCCTTGGTGTACACGGCCCGGCCGAATAGTCCCGGAAGACCCCATGCCCTGCCGCGAGCACCGAGCCCATCGGCAATTGCTCGGTGATCCTCTCCCGTTTGCCAACGCTATTCGGACGTCCTGCCTTTTGCCGCCGCTATTCGGCCGCCGCGGCCTTCAAGGGCTGGGGCGCGCTGTCCGGCATTCCGGCGTCCTGGGCGGCCAGCCAGCGTTCGGCTTCGAGCGCCGCCATGCAGCCCATGCCGGCGGCGGTGACGGCCTGACGGAAGTGTTTGTCCTTCACATCGCCCGCCGCGAACACGCCGGCCACGCTGGTGGCGGTCGAATCGGGCGCGGTCAGGATGTAGCCCTCGTCGTCCATCGCGACCTGGCCCCGGAAGATTTTGGTCGCCGGATCATGGCCGATGGCGATGAACACGCCTTCGACCGCCAATTCCCGGCTGTCGCCGGTCTTGGCATTGCGCAGGCGCAGGCCGGTCACCCGCTTGGGGTCGGTGGATCCCGGCGCACCGCCTTCGCCCAGCACCTCCTCCACCACATGGTCCCAGACCACGCTGATCTTCGGATTCCGGGCGACCCGCTCCTGCAGCACCTTCTCGCCGCGGAACTGGTCGCGACGGTGGACGATCGTGACGTGCGAGGCATGGTGGGTCAGGTACAGCGCCTCCTCCAGCGCCGTGTTCCCGCCCCCCACCACCGCCACCGGGCGGCCGCGGAAGAAGAAGCCGTCGCAGGTCGCGCACGCCGACACGCCGAAGCCCTGGTAGTGCATCTCGGACGCCAGGCCCAGCCATCGGGCCTGGGCTCCGGTCGCGATCACCACCGCGTCGGCGGTGTAGACGTCGCCGCTGTCCGTCCGGGCGGTGAACGGGCGGCGTGCGAAGTCCACCTCGGTCACCACGTCGAACACCATCTCCGTCCCGTAGCGCTCGGCCTGCTTCTGCATGGCTTCCATCAGGACGGGACCGGAGATCGGGTCCTCGAACCCGGGATAGTTTTCCACGTCGGTGGTGATGGTCAGCTGACCGCCCGGCTGCAGACCCTGGATCAGGACCGGCTTCATGTTGGCCCGGGCGGCATAGACCGCCGCGGTGTAGCCGGCCGGACCGCCCCCGATGATCAGGGTGCGGACGTGACGGTGCTGGGGCATTGGGGCGCTCCGACGGAAGGCGGGTTCTAAAAGCCGAACATGTGGTCGAGGCTGAACGCGGTCTCGCCGCAAATCAACCCATGGTACCCAAACAACCTACATGTTGTGTCTCGGATCAGGATATAGCCATTTGCGCCCGCTTTCGCACGTTCGGCTTCGGCGAATTCCGCGTGGTACCGGAAATGCAGGGAGCCGCCGCACGGGATCGCATAGCCCCGCCGTGCAACCTCCTGCCCGGTACCGTCCATCAGCATGAACACGGTGTCCGAAGTCGGATGCCAGGGCGTGGAGGCCGGATAGATCAAGTGGCACAGGCTGTCGTACCGCCCCGGGCCCAGCCGCAGGAACAGGCGGGTGGTCAGGCCGGGCGGACGGCCGGCATAGCTTTGCGGCTCGTTCCTATAGGTCAGCGCGGTGTTGAAGACGTGGCTGCCGAAGCTCGTCTCCGCCGCGTGGCCCGAGGCGGTGTCCTCGTAGCGGAAGATGGCGTGCAGCCAGCCGTCGGCCACCTGGCCCGCCGCGAAGTCGTAGGTGAGTTCCAGGTGTCCGTTCGGGGTGCCCAGCTTGACGCCGGCCTCGGCCAACAGCGCCCCCACCTCGATGGCACGGGCATGGTTGCGCGGCAGGTTGCCGAAGCGGTGGCGCGCCACTTCGCGCCCGTTCGCATCGAAAACCGTGCACTGGATCGGCAGGTGTGTTTGCGCGGTCGACATGGGTGTGGGCAGAACCCAGGTGCGGAACCGCGCCGGGTCGAACACCGGGGCCGGCAGGATGAAGCCTTTGCCCAGCAGCCCGCCCAATTCGGGCAGCTTCGGATCGGCCTTCAGGTCGGTGCGCTGGACGTTCGGATGGGCGATCCGCTGGCGGCCGTGACGGGCGAACACCTCGTAACGCGGGCGGACCATGTGCCGTCCGGCGTGGACCTCGATCTGCGCCGGCCACTTCACATCCGGCAGCAGCTCGGCCACGTCGAGCCGGTGGCTGGCAAACGGCGGGATCTCCCGGTCCAGGGGCACCGGCGGGCCTTCGCCCATCCGGTTCAGTGCCACGCCACCCTTGGGAATCGGGCAGGGATGGCTGTTCTGCACCCACAGCACCACCGTCTCGTCCGCCTTGGGGGCGGGCACGCCGGCATAGAGGTCCGACGGCCAGGCATTGGCGTCGTGGGTGCAGGACAGCACCGTGTCCTCGTCGCCGTAGGTGTCGAGCGCGTACTTGACCACGTCGTGGCCCGCGGCCCCCTGCACGTGCACGAAGAGCTGTCCGGTGAACGGGGGCAGGTCGAAACGGCGGCGGATCTCGGCGGAGTCGATGCTGATGGTGGCGTTGGCCGCCGGCAGCGGATCCTCCCAGGTGGCCAGCTCGCGGCCGTCCGTGTCGAACAGGCGGCACCACATGCGCGGCGACTGGGCGCCGTAGGCGCTCCAGTAGTTCGCGGTCACAATGCGGGTGTGTTGGCCGTCCGCGTCGCGGAAAAAGGCGAAGTTGGTGGCGAAGTTGATGCCGGCCAGATAGTTGCGCTTGTCCGACACCATCGGGTCCGGCAGCCGCGCGGCATCCAGGGACACGACCTCCGTCCCGGCCGGAACCAGGGTGCGGATCTGGGCGAGCAGGCGGTCCGCATCGAAGGCGGCGATGAACAGTGTCCGTGCGCCGGACCGGGACAGGGCCGTGACCGGCTCGGTCGTGCGGCCCAGGGCCGCGGCACCGATCTTCTCGACGTCCTGCACGAAGACGCCGGCCAGCTCGATCCCCGACAGGTCGTAGAGTGCGGCGAAGGTGGACAGGTGGCCCATCGGGTCATAGACCGCGACGGGCCCGGCCGCCTTCAGGCGCGCCACCAGCTCGGCGCAGCGGGGCGCCGCCAGCGGATGCCCCACGGCCTTGAAGAAGCTCGACCCGCCGGTCGTGTTGGAAAAGGTCTCGATCTGAAGGGCCATGGGGCGTCCGGATCCGGATGTGGGGGCGTCTTGCGGTTGCGTGCGGCGTCGGAAATCCGTCAGGCGAACGGATTCAGGCGCTTCAGCGTCGCCGAGAGGCGGTGGCGGGTCTGTTCGCGCCAGACCACGCCCGCGTCGGTCACCCAGTTCAACTGGATCGCCCGCCGCGGGCCTTCGACCGGGGCGTGCCCGTGCCAGGCGTTCGGGGTGTTGCGGAAGGCCAGCAGCGTGCCCTCGTGCGGGGGGACTTCGGCCACCATGTCGTCGAGGTTGTCGCCCGACCGCAGAAGGCGCAGCCGGCCGCCCGGATGCTCCCATCCCGCGTTCATGTAGATCAGCACGGTGATCAGCTTGGTCCGGCTGTCCAGGTGGATCTGCCCGTCGCGGGCGCGGGCCATGCCGCGGACGGTGATCATGGTCGGGTGGCGGGTCAAATCCATCCCGAACTTTTCGGAAAAGGCGGCCGCCAGCTCCGGCCCCTCCAGGTCCCGGATCAGGGCGTCGAACGCCGGCCCGCTGCGAAGGCCGTGCAGGGGAAAGCTGCCCGGCTTGTCGATCGCCGGCCAATCCCGGTTGATGGCTTCGCGCGCCTCGGTCCGGATGAAGCCCGGAACGATCAGGTGGTCGAACGGCTCCGGGATCAGCGGCGTGGACCGGAACGCGCCGATGTCAATGGTCGGACCCGCAAAGGTCGCGGGCTGGGCGGATCGGGCGGCCGGGCTTGCGGTCATGGCGGTCAGCACCTGCGAATGATTCTCAGACATCAACGTGGAACCGCCGTCGCGTCCGGTCAATCCCGCGCGCGGTAGCGCTCCCATACCATAGCTGCAACCCGCTCGGTTTCCAGAAGTGGCGGGTGGTCCCAGTCTTCGATCCGGCCCGCGAAGGGGCGGGTCACCCCGGTTTCGCGCATCATGGCGTGGAATGCCGCGAATTTGGCCGAGCCCCCCTCCAGATCCACCACATGGACCGGTTTGCCGGTCGCCGCCGCCTCGGTCACCATGTTCACGCTGTCGGACGTGACGATCACCGCATCGGCCAGACCCAGATAGCCGAAATAGGGATTGTCGCCGGTGCCGTCCCAGATGTCCGCCGGAAGGCCCGCCAGGGCCGCCCGCAGGCGCGCCTCATTCCCCGCCCCCGTGCGCCGGGACGGTGTCACCATCAGGCTCCAGCCGTCCCGCGCCAATCCGGCCAGATCCGACGCCAGACGGTCCATCACCGCGGGGGTCAGCCGGTACACGCCGTTGTCGCCGCCGATCAGCACGGCGGCGCGGGGACGGGGCAGGTGGTCCAGGCGGGGCGCCCAGGCCCCGGCCGCCTCGGCCAGCCGTGCGGGTGTGACCCGGTGCAGGGCACCGGTGGTGACCAGGACGTTGTCGCCGCGCAGCTTGTCGTGCCGCGGCACCACGACCAGATCGAATTTCGAAGCCGGCGCCCCGGGGTCCTGGATCTGCACGACGAAGGTGCGGCCCCGGCTGCGTTTCCGGGCGTACAGCGCAGGGCCCGCGCTCTGCCGGCCGCTGGCGATGATCAGGTCCGGCCAGGGCGGCAGGAACGGGGCGCTGTCGGCGTGGAACACCCGCCGGCCGATGATCGGGAGCCACGGATTCAATGCCCGCCACGGCTCGCGGAGGCGGATCCGTTTCACCTCCGGCGTCAGCCCCATCGCTTCGGCCAGGCCCAGGCACTGGTTTTCCATGCCGACCTTGCCGTCGGTGACGACCCAGCACCGCAGGGTGGTGGCCGGGCTCGTCTCTTCGCGCTTGTTGCCGGGCGCGACTTGGCTTATCTGAGGGTGCACGGAAATATCATTACAAAATTCGACCACTGCTTTTAAGGCTCGAACATGCGGCGGGTGAAACTGGACCGGATCGATCGGCGCATCCTGCGTGACCTGCAGGCCGACGGACGGATGACCAATGTCGAACTGGCCCGGCGGGCGGGGATTTCCGCACCCCCGTGCCTGCGGCGCGTGCGGGCCCTGGAGGAGGCCGGATACATACGCGGCTACCACGCCGACATCAATCCGAAGGCGTTGGGTTACGAGGTGACGGTGTTCGCGCAGGTCGGCCTGACCAGCCAGGCCGAGTCCGACCTGCGGACGTTCGAGGACCTGGTGGGCGGCTGGCCCCAGGTGCGCGAATGCCACATGCTGGCCGGCGAGGCGGACTTCCTTTTGAAGGTGGTGGCCGAAAGCCTGGAGGAATACCAGCATTTCCTGACCACCAAGCTGACCACGGCCCCCAAGGTCAGCCACGTGAAGTCCGCGCTGGCCATCCGAACCGCCAAGCAGCAGCCGGGCGTCCCCGTCAACGTGGATGTGCCCGACGAAGAGGACGAATCCGAACCCGAACCGGCAGCGGTGGCCGGGCGCTGAGCAGACCCCCTTCGGCTTCTATCCGCCGTGGACGGAAGCCGATTCGCCCGCGGGTCTCCGCAGGGGCCTCATGCCCCGCGCAGCAGGCCCTCAATCGCCTCCTGGATGGCAAAGCTTTCCACGAAGGTCGCCAAGCGGTGTGGGCGGCCCTCCAGCATGGCGTGCAGTTCGTCCAATTGGCCCTGGGCGCCGCGCCAACGGACTTCGTCGGCGCTGCCCAGCGACAGCGTTTCCCACCCGCCGTCGGCCAGGCGGTCGGCTTGGGCCCAGTCGCGGATGCGAACCGCCCCGGTGGTGCCATGGACGATGAATTGGTTTTCGTCGTCGGCCTGGGTGCCGCCCACCCGGCCGGCCAGGGTGACGGGCAGCCCGCCCGCCGAGAGTTCGGCCTCGATGCCGGTTTCGGATGCGGTCGGGTCGGCTGGCCATTCGACACGGCTGCGGCGGACCGCGAGCGGTCCGCCGACGCGGATGGCCGCGAACAGGAAGTGGGAGACGACCTCGCGCGTGAAGCCTCCTTCTTCCCGCTTGGCGAGCCAAGCGGCGGCGGCGGCCTGCCAGGGGCGCGGCCACGTTCGGAACGCGCACCGGATCTCGATGCGCTGGGGCGTGCCGATCGCACCGTGGCGCACCTCCTCCTCGACCGCGCGGAAGGCCGGGGATGCGGCGAGTGAGAAGTTCACCGCCGCCGGGCGCCCCTCGCGCGCGATGCGGTCCACCAGACCTTTCCCGTCGCTTGTCTCGACGGTCAGCGGCTTTTCGCAGAACACGGCCTTGCCGTGGTCGAACGCCATGTGGGCGTAGTGGGCGTGGGCACCGGGCGGGGTGGCGATGTAGACGACGTCCACGTCGGGCCGGGCGGCGGCCTCCTCGGCCGTCGCGCACACCGCCGCATCGGGGGCGGCGGCGTGGGCCCGGGCGCACGCCCCGGCACCCGGGTCGTACAATGCCGCTGCCCGCAGAACCGGATGCGGCTGCAGGCGCTCCAGCATGCGCATGCCCATGACGCCCAGGCCGACCAGGGCCACGCCGTAGACCTTCTGCATTGTCCGCGCCTTTCCCAACGCACGAGGCTCGCACCATAGGCGGGCCACGGTCACCGGGCAACGGCTGCCCGTGAGGATATGCGGCGGGCGGGCCGTTCAGCCCCTGGTCAGCCGCCAGACGCGGTAGAGCTTGTCCTCGGCCGCCACGTCGACCGTGGCGTCCTTGACGCCGGCTGCTTCCGCCATGCGGTCCACCGGCACCCGCTTCTGCACCACCAGCAGCATCTGGCCGCTGCGGGTCAACCGGCGGGGACCTTCCGTCAGCAGGTGGCGCAGGACCCCGTAGTCTTCGGCCTTGCCAAGGTGGATCGGCGGGTTGGAGGCGATCAGGTGGTAGGTGCCGGCCACATCGCCGAGCCCCGTTCCCAACGCCAGGCCGGCGCCGGGCACGTTCGCGCGTGCCGCCACCAAGGCGACGGTGTCGGCATCGAGCAGGTCCACCTGCGTCTCCGGCCACAGCGCCAGGATGGCGGCCCCCACCACACCAATCCCACAACCGAAGTCGAGTGCGCGATTTTGCTCCTTCAGCCGGGGCAGGGTGGTCAGCAGCAGGCGCGTCCCCGGGTCCATCTCGCCCCGGGCGAACAGGCCCGGATATGTCGCGAAGGGGCGGGGGCCGCCGCCCACATCATGTTCGACCGTGGTGCGCCACTGTTCCAACGACGCACGCAGCCCGGGCACCGTCTCCGGCCGGTCCGCCGCCAACACGCGGCAGTGCCGCTTGACCGCAAGCGTTTCCGTGGGCCCCAGAAGCGGCTCCATGCGGCCCCCGGCCGACTTGATGCCCTCGTCGTTGGCGCCGAACAGGAACAGGCGCCCGCCCGGCCGGACCACCGACGCCAGGGCGTGGAGCGCCATGTCGAGTTCGGGCTTTGACGAGGGCATGCGCAGGGCCGCCGCGTCGAACGGACCGGCCGGCGGCCAAGCGGACGGGGACGTGCCGGCGCCCGCGCGCCGGTCCCATCGGGCCACCGCGGCTCCGGTCTGCGCGAACCCGCGGGCGGCGGCCCCGGTGCGGTCGCCCGCCACCAGCACATGCCCCGCGACACCGAGATCGAAGGCCAGATCGGCCATGACCTCGGCAGCGGGATCCAATTGGGATGTGTTTGCCATCAGCGGGAGGGGTGGGCCATTGGGCGGGTCTGCCGTTCCCCTTCGCCCCGTCCGCAAGCCGGGTGCCGGCGGACGGGGGCCGTGCGTATCATTTGAACGCGACGGCGGTGATTTCGTAGCTCTTCGAGCCGGCGGGCGTGGTCACCTCGACATTGTCGCCGACCGCCTTGCCGATCAGTGCGCGCGCCAGGGGAGCGGTGATGGACAGAAGGCCCGCCTTGATGTCGCTCTCGTCCTGGCCGACGATCTGGTAGGTCACCTCCTCGTCGGTGTCCTCGTCCGCGAGCGTGACCGTGGCACCGAACTTGATGGTGTCGCCCGACAGCTTGGACGGGTCGATGACCTCGGCCCGGCTGACCTTGTCCTCGAGTTCCAGCACGCGGCCTTCGATGAAGCTCTGGCGTTCGCGGGCGGCCGTGTACTCGGCGTTTTCCGACAGGTCCCCATGCTCGCGGGCTTCGGCGATGGCGCGGATCACCGCCGGACGCTCGACGCTCTTGAGGTGCTTGAGTTCCTCCTGCAGGCGGGCGAACCCGGCCGCCGTCATCGGAATCTTTTCCATCGGCTCCAATCCGCGAGAACAGACAACAAAGGAAACACGACGCGGCCGCACCGGCCGCGGCGTGCACCTGACCCTAGTACGATCCGCTCAGATAGGACTGGAGGGGGGCCACGTCCAGTCTGTCGCCGCGAAGCGCGGCGATTGCCTCGACGGCCGCCCGCGCCCCGGACACGGTTGTATAGTAGGGAATGTTATTGGCCAGCGCGGTGCGGCGCAAGCTGAAGCTGTCCGAAATGGTCTGCGCACCCTCGGTGGTGTTAATCACCAGCTGCACATCCCCGTTGATCATCGCGTCCACGATGTGGGGGGACCCCTCCATCACCTTGTTCGCGCGGGTGCAGGGCACGTCGGCCGCCGCGAACGCGCGGGCCGTGCCCCCGGTGGCGAGAATGTGGAAACCCATCTCCACCAGCCGCTTCGCCACCGGCACCAGGGCCGCCTTGTCGCGGTCGCGGACCGAAAGGAACACGGTCCCCTTCAGCGGCAGGCGGACGCCGGCGCCGAGCTGCGACTTGGCGAAGGCGCGGGCGAAGTCGCGGTCGAGGCCCATGACCTCGCCGGTGGACTTCATTTCCGGGCCCAGCAGCACGTCCACGCCGGGGAAGCGGGCGAAGGGGAACACCGCCTCCTTCACCGCCGTGTGCCCGGGGAACGGTCCGGACAGCGTGAAGTCCGAGAGCTTTTCCCCGGCCATGACGCGGGCCGCGATCTTGGCGATGGGCGTGCCGGTGGCCTTGGCCACGAAGGGCACCGTGCGCGAGGCGCGCGGGTTCACCTCCAGCACGAAGATGTCCTCGTCCTTGATGGCGAACTGCACGTTCATCAGGCCGACGACGTTCAGCGCCTCGGCCAGCTTCACGGCCTGCGCCGCCAGCTCGTCCACCAGGGCCTTGGGCAGGGAATAGGGGGGCAGGGCACAGGCGCTGTCGCCGGAATGGATGCCGGCTTCCTCGATGTGCTCCATGATCCCGGCCACATAGACCTGCCGGCCGTCGGCCACCGCGTCGACGTCCACCTCGATGGCGTCGTTCAGGTAGCGGTCGATCAGCACCGGGTTCCGGCCCGAGACCTGGACGGCCGAGCCCATGTACCGGTTCAGCCCGTCCATGTCGGCCACGATCTCCATGGCCCGACCGCCCAGCACATAGGACGGGCGGATCACGACGGGGAAGCCGATCCGGGCCGCCACCTCGCGGGCTTCCTCGACCGAGCGGGCGAGCCCGTTGGCCGGCTGCTTCAGACCCAGCTTGTGCAGGAGCTGCTGGAAGCGCTCGCGGTCCTCGGCGAGATCGATCGCATCCGGGCTGGTCCCCAGGATGGGGATGCCCGCATCCTCCAGCGCTTGCGCCAGCTTCAGCGGCGTCTGCCCGCCGAACTGCACGATGACGCCCAGAACCGTCCCGCGCGCCTGTTCGCCGCGCACCAGCTCCACCACGTCCTCGGCGGTCAGCGGTTCGAAATAGAGGCGGTCGGAAGTGTCGTAGTCGGTGGAGACGGTCTCGGGGTTGCAGTTGACCATGATCGTCTCGATGCCGGCCTCCTTCAGGGCGTAGGCGGCATGGACGCAGCAGTAGTCGAACTCGATGCCCTGGCCGATGCGGTTCGGCCCGCCACCCAGGATCACCACCTTGCGGCGGTCGGACACGTCGGCCTCGTTTTCCGGCGGCTCGAGGCCGTCGCCGAACGCCTCGTAGGTCGAATACATGTACGGCGTGCGGCTGGCGAATTCGGCGGCGCAGGTGTCGATCCGCTTGTACACGGGCGCCACACCCGCGCCGCGCCGCAGCGCGGTGACGGCGGCCTCGGTCTGGCCCGTGAGGTCGGCCAGCCGGGCGTCGGAGAACCCCATGCCCTTCAGCCGGCTCCAGCCGCGGCTGTCCGTCGGCAGACCGTCCGCGCGGACGGTCTGCTCGACGTCCACGATCTCCTTGATCTGGCGCAGGAACCACGGGTCGAACTTGCAGGCCGCGTGGACCTCCTCGACCGTGGCGCCGTGCCGGAAGGCCTGGGCGACGGTGAGCAGCCGGTCGTGCGCCGGCCGGGACAGGGCCGCCCGGATGGCGGACGCGTCGTTGCTGCCGCCGTCCACGCCCGGGATCTTGACGTCGTTCAGCCCGTTCAGCCCGGTCTCCATGGACCGCAGCGCCTTCTGCAGGCTTTCCTGGAAGGTCCGGCCGATGGCCATGGCCTCGCCCACCGACTTCATGGACGTGGTCAGCAGCGGTTCGGTGCCCGGGAACTTCTCGAAGGTGAAGCGGGGCATCTTGGTGACGACGTAGTCGATCGTCGGCTCGAACGAGGCCGGCGTGACACCGGTGATGTCGTTCTGCAGCTCGTCCAGCCGGTAGCCCACCGCCAGCTTGGCGGCGATCTTGGCGATCGGGAAACCCGTGGCCTTCGAAGCGAGCGCCGAGGACCGCGACACGCGCGGGTTCATCTCGATCACGACCATGCGGCCGTCCGCCGGGTTCACGGCGAACTGCACGTTGGAGCCGCCGGTCTCCACCCCGATTTCGCGCAGGACCGCGATCGAGGCGTCCCGCATCAGCTGGTATTCCTTGTCGGTCAGCGTCAGCGCCGGCGCGACGGTGATGCTGTCGCCGGTGTGGATGCCCATCGGGTCGATGTTCTCGATGGAGCAGACGATGATGCAGTTGTCCGCCACGTCGCGGACCACCTCCATCTCGTACTCCTTCCAACCCAGCACCGACTCCTCGATCAGAACCTCGCCGACCGGCGAGGCGCGCAGGCCGCTCTGCACGATCTCGGCGAACTGGGCCTTGTTGTAGGCGATGCCGCCGCCGGTGCCGGCCAGGGTGAAGGACGGGCGGATGATGGCGGGAAGCCCCACCGCGGTCAGCGCGTCCAGCGCCTCCTCGTAGGTGCGGACCAGGCGCGAGCGCGGGCTTTCCAGGCCGATCCTGTCCATCGCCTCGCGGAACAGCAGCCGGTCCTCGGCCTTCTGGATCACGTCCTTGCGGGCGCCGATCATCTCCACGCCCAGCCGCTCCAGCGTGCCATCCTCGGCCAGCGCCAACGCGGTGTTCAGCGCGGTCTGACCGCCCATGGTCGGCAGCAGCGCGTCCGGGCGTTCCTTTTCCAGGATGCGGGCGACGATCTCCGGGGTGATCGGCTCGATGTAGGTGGCATCGGCCAAGCCCGGGTCGGTCATGATGGTGGCAGGGTTGGAGTTCACCAGGATCACCCGGTAACCCTCCTGCTTGAGCGCCTTGCACGCCTGGACGCCCGAGTAGTCGAACTCACACGCCTGGCCGATCACGATCGGGCCGGCGCCGATGATGGCGATGGATTTGATGTCGGTGCGTTTCGGCATGGGGCCTCGCGTGGGGGCGCGCGAATTGATCCGGCCGCTTCAGATGGCGCCGGCTATGCGCTGGGTCTAGCCCGAAAGCGGTGGCGGGGCAAGGCGGCACCTGTGTGCCGTGACAAGATGTCGGGGCTTTTCCACCACCTCCCGCGCCGTCCCGACCCTTTTGGAATGCGGAACCAACGGAATGCGTGCCGGTTGGAAGTGGATCCGAATCCCGCCAGCAGGGGAGGGGCAGATGGATACGCACAGCCGCGGGGACGGCCCGCAGAAATTCGGCGTCTACGACCAGACCAAGACTTCCACCTCCGACTCCACCTCGTCCACGAACACAGGCTTGAACACCGGGGCCGCGTCCCCGGGATCCATGGCACGGCCCGACAGCCCGAGCGGGGGTCTTTCGAAATACATCATACCCCTGGCGATCGTTTTGCTGCTGGTGCTCGTACTCGGCATCGCCATGGCCTGAGCCGATGCCGGACGACCGTCCCCGCACGCCGATCAATAGTCCGGTCTCCAGGCCCGACACCCTGGACCGGACATCATCCAATGACCCGGAAGATGGCGGCCCCGCAGGCATCGAGAGCGTGGCCGCGGATACGGAACTCCGCATCCCGTTGGCGGTCGAGGAGTTGGCCGTATCCAAGCGCGCTGTTGAGACGGGGCGCGTGCGGATCAGCACACGTGTGCTGACGCGCGAGGAGACGGTCACCCAGGCGTTGGCCCGCGAGGATGTCGAGGTCGTCCGTATTCCGGTCGGCCGCGACGTCGACGCGGTGCCGGCGACGCGCGAGGAGGCCGACGGCACTCTGGTCATTCCCCTGGTGGAGGAGCGGCTGGTCATCGAGCGGCGGCTGGTCCTGCGCGAGGAGGTCCATGTCCGCCGGCGACGGTCCGTCGAGACCGTGAACCAACCCGTCACCCTGCGCCGGGAGGAGGTCGAGATCGAACGCCTGCCGCCCGCGGCCGCAGGCGCGGTCCCCGGTGAGATCCCACCCACCCCATCTTCGGACAGCGAGGAATCCTGATGTCCAAGACCATTGTCGCGCTCTACGACACGTACGACGAAGCGCAACGGGCCGTTGACGCCTTGCAGGCGGCCGGCATCGACAACAACGAAATCAGTGTGCTCGGCCATGGTGGATCCCAGATGGGCGGTTCCCAGACGGGCCGCTCCATGTCCGGCGGAACCGACGCCGGCCGTCCCCTCGGCACGGGGCTGAGCGAGGGCTCCACGACGGGCACCGGCGCGGGCCTGGGGTCCACAGGGCTCGGCACCACCGGCACCGGGATCGGCGACCCGATGGCGACGCCCGGCATGGCGACAAGCTCGTTCCACCATCGCGACCACGACGTCCCCGGCATCGGCACCGCGCGTGTCGGCGGGCCGATCAGCTCGTACTTCGGTGGCGGTTCCGGCGGTCAGGGCGGCATCCTGAACGCACTGCGCAGCCATGGCGTGCCCGAATCGGATGCCCACGCCTATGCCGAAGGCGTGCGTCGCGGCGGCACCCTGCTGATGCTGCAAGTGGACGAGGACAAGGTGCCGGCGGCCATCGACGTGCTGGAGCGCCACGAGCCCATCGACATCGAGCAGCGCACCGCCCATTGGCAGTCCTCCGGCTGGACCCGCTTCGACGAGAGCGCGGGCCCGTACGGCGCCACCGCCATCGACGCGGACCGCCAGCGCTTCCGCTCCATCCGGTCCGACCAATCCTCCAACGCCGGGGTGGCCGGCGAGGGCATGGGCGCGACGACGGGCGCCACGAACATCGAATCCGCGGCCGATCGCCTGCGCGATGTGAACACCGGGCGCGAGGAGCACATCCCGGTCGTCGAGGAGACCTTGAGCGTCGGCAAGCGCGAGGTGGCCCGCGGCCGGGTCCGCGTGCACAGCCGGGTGGTCGAAACGCCGGTCAGCGAACAGGTCAACCTGCGCAACGAGGAAGTGACGATCGAACGCCGTCCGGTTTCCAACCCGACCACCGCGGCGGGTGCCGAGGCGTTCCGCGAGCGCACCGTCGAGGTGACCGAGACCGACGAGGAGGCCGTGGTCGCCAAGCAGGCGCGGGTGGCCGAAGAGGTCGTGATCCGCAAGGACGTGCAGGAGCGGACCGAAACCGTGTCCGACACGGTGCGGCGAACCGAGGTCGAGGTCGAGGACGACCGCGCGAACACGGACCTGTCCCGGGATACGACCCGGGATACGACGGGGAAGAACCGGACCTGACGCACCGGAATCGGGGAGCCTGAGCGGGGCGCGCGCGCAACCTTCCCGTTGCGCGCGCGTTTCGCTGTCAAGCCACGTCCCCCGTGTAATCCCTGATGGCAGGTTCCCGGGGGTGTCGCCCCGGGGGCATGTGGGCGGCAAGCCGCAGGGATCGTGACCTCCGCTCCACCATCCAATGGAGGGAACTCGTGGCAGCAAAGGACTGGAACATGTACGAGAACCGCGAGACCATGCATGCGGACGGCACGTCCCGTGTGGGGGGCGTGTCCGTTCATCCGGGGGCGCTGCGCCGGATTTCCTGGGGTGCGATCCTCGCCGGCGTCGTGATGGTGCTGGCGATCCAGCTCCTTCTCAGCCTGCTCGGCATCGGGATCGGCATGGGCGTCGTCGAGCCCGGTTCCGGCGAAAATCCGGCCGCCACGTCGCTCGGCATCGGCAGCGCCGTCTGGTGGGTCGTCAGCAATCTGATCGCGCTTTTCGTCGGCGGCTATGTCGCGGCGCGGCTGGCCGGCGTCTTTTCGCGCGGGGACGGCATGCTGCATGGGCTGCTGACCTGGGCCTTCTCCCTCCTCGTCACCTTCTATCTGCTGACCAGTGCCGTCGGCAGCGTGATCGGGGGGGCCTACAACGTCGTCGGCAACGCGCTCGGTACCGCCGGCCAGACCATCCAGCAGGCGATCCCCAGCGCGGCCCAGGCGGTCTCGGGTGCCGCAGGCGCTCCCAACTTCCAGGATCTCGCCCGCCAGCTTCTGGATCCGAACGCCCGCCCGCAGGGGCCCGAGGCGGCCCAGCGTGACCTGGTGACCGCACTCGGCCAGATGGCCGCGTCCGGCGACCCGGCCCAGCGGGAACAGGCTCGCGACCGGGCGGTGGGCATCATCGCGCAGCAGGCCGGCGTCCCGGAGGACCAGGCCCGCCAGCGTCTGGACCAGATGACCCAGCAGGTGCAGGAATTCCGCCAGCAGGCAACCCAGACCGCCACCCGCGCGGCCGACGTCACCGCGGACACCCTGTCGCAGGCATCCATTTGGGCCTTCGTGGCGCTGCTGCTGGGCGCGATTGCCGGCGCACTCGGCGGTCGAACCGGCACCCGCGAGCAGCCGGTTGTGACGGAGGACGTCTCGTACGCCGGGGCGGAGTAACCCAGGCGAGAAAGTCGATTGTGTAACGCGTTGTTAACCATATACCGGGCACTGTCCGCATCGAACACGGGCCGGTGAGGGCTCATGAGGCGATGGGGCGGTGCCATGGACATGTCTTTGCTTTGGATGATGGCGGGCGTCTACCTGCTGGTCGGCGCGGCGACGGTTGCCGGGGCCGACTTCCGGACCCGTCTCACGGGGGTCAAGGGGGTGTTTGCCACCACGTTGGCGGCGCTGACGGTCGCCTTCCTGTGGCCGGCGTTCTCCCGCTTCTCCGTCTGAGAGCCCGCACCACGCGACGAGCGAAGGGGGCGTTTCGCCGGAACGCCCCATGCCATGCAAGTGAAAAGGGGCGTTCCACCCGGAACGCCCCTTTGCCGTTTCCTGCCTGCTCGTCCGGCGCGGGCCCGGGCCGTCGGACAAGGACGAGGGTCAGGGCCGCGTGTCGATCAGGCCGACGAACCGCTCGAACAGGTAGTGGCTGTCCTGCGGGCCCGGCGAGGCCTCGGGATGGTACTGGACCGAGAACACCGGCTTGTCCGTCAGCCGCAGCCCTTCGTTGGAGCCGTCGAACAGCGACACGTGGGTCACCTCGGCATTGGCCGGCAGGCTTTCGGGCACGACCCGGAAACCATGGTTCTGGCTGGTGATCTCCACCTTGCCGGTGGTCAGATCCTTCACCGGATGGTTCGCACCCCGGTGGCCGCGCTCCATCTTCTCCGTCCGTGCGCCGAGCGACAGGGCCAGCAACTGGTGGCCCAGGCAGATGCCGAAGACCGGCAGGCCCGTTTCAACCAGCGTCCGGATGGTCGGCACGGCGTAGGCGCCGGTCGCCGCCGGATCGCCCGGTCCGTTCGACAGGAACACGCCGTCCGGCTTGTGCCGCAGCACCTCCTCGGCGGTGGCGGTGGCGGGAACGACCGTCACCTTGCAGCCGGCCGACGCCAAGCAGCGCAGGATGTTGCGTTTCGCCCCGAAATCGATGGCGACGACATGGCGGCGCGGGGCGGTCTGCCGGCCGTAGCCCTGGCCCAGGGCCCAGCGGGTCTCGTCCCAGGAATAGGTCTGGCGGCTCGACACCTCGATGGCGAGATCCATCCCTTCCAGGCCGGGCCACTCGGTGGCTTGGCGGAGCAGCGTCGGCAGGTCGAACCGTCCGTCGGGGGCATGGCAGACCACGCCGTTGGGGGCGCCGCCGTCGCGGATGCGGCGGGTCAGGCGGCGGGTGTCCACACCCGCGATGCCGATCAAGCCGTAGCTCTTCAGCCAGTCGTCCAGGTGCCGGGTCGCACGCCAGTTGGACGGGTCCGTCATGTCCGCGCGCAGCACCAGGCCGCGGGCCGCGGGCGTCACGGTCTCGACATCCTCCGGATTGGCGCCGACGTTGCCGACGTGGGGGAAGGTGAAGGTGATGATCTGCCCGGCGTAGGAGGGATCGGTCAGGATCTCCTGGTAGCCGGTCATCGACGTGTTGAAGCAGACTTCGCCCACCGATGCGCCCACGGCCCCGATGCCGCGGCCCCAAAAGACGGTGCCATCGGCAAGGACAAGGCAGGCGGTCGCGCCGTCGGGCGGGACGGTTCCGGTGGTGGGACCGGTGGAGGCGTGCGGATTGGTCATGGGTAATGCGTTACACGGGCGGGGATCTGACCACAAGTGGGCAGCCATCCGCGCTGGTCAACACGCAAATGCACCAAACGCGGGACAGCGGGCAGGTCGTGCGGAAACGGGCCCCGGATTGGGCGCGGACGCGCATCCGGATGGGGATGCCGGCGGCTGCCCGGCCGCAGGCCCTGGCGGAGGCGCGGCCGGATCGCTACATTCCCCGCCCCTGCGAGGGACTCGGAACACCAAGGACACGCCATGCTCCGCACCCGGCTCAACGAAGCCTTGAAAGAGGCGATGCGCAACAAGGACCAGCGTGCGGTGGGCACCGTCCGCCTGATCCTCGCCGCGCTGAAGGACCGCGACATCGCCGCCCGCGGGCGCGGCAACACGGACGGCATTCCGGACGAGGAAATCCTCCAGATGCTCCAGACCATGATCAAGCAGCGCCGGGAGTCCATCGGGCTGTACGAGCAGGGGGGGCGGCTCGAACTGGCCGAGCAGGAGCAGGAGGAGATCAAGGTCATCGAACGCTTCCTGCCCCAGCAGTTGGGCGAGGCGGAGACCAAGGCCGCGATCGACGCCGTGGTGAAGGAGATCGGGGCCGCCGGCGTCAAGGACATGGGTCGGGTCATGGCCGAGCTGCGCACCCGCTACGCCGGCCAGATGGACTTCGGCAAGGCGAGCGGCCTGGTCAAGGCGGCCCTGGACTGAGGGAAGGCTGACGGGACGGGGGCGTCGGCAGGCCGGGGCCGGCGCTGCCGGTTTCGCCGCCCGATTTCGCCGCCGCCGCCACCTGTGCTAGCATCGCCGCACGTTCCGGCCGCACCGCCCCAACGCCGCCGCCCCAACCCGGTGCCGAAGACCGATGGCGCTTCCCCCGCGGTTCCTCGACGAACTTCGATCCCGTCTGACCCTGTCGGAGGTGGTCGGGCGACGGGTGAAGCTCGTCCGCGCCGGGCGCGAGTTCAAGGCCTGCTGCCCCTTCCATAACGAGAAGACCCCGTCGTTCTACGTGAACGACGGCAAGGGTTTCTTCCATTGTTTCGGCTGCGGGGCCCATGGCGATGCCATCGGTTTCACCATGCGCATCGCCAACATGCCCTTCACCGAGGCGGTGGAGCAGTTGGCCGCGGAGGCCGGCCTGGAGGTGCCCCAGGCCACGCCCCAGGAACGGGCGCGGTTCGAGCGCCAGCGCACGCTTTACGACCTGCTGGAGCAGGCCTGCACGTGGTTCGAGGCACAGTTGCGCCTGCCCCACGGCCGCGCAGCCCTGGACTATCTGAAGGGCCGTGGCCTCGACGCCGACACCCTGGCGCGGTTCCGGATCGGCTACGCGCCGCAGGATGCCGGTGCGTTACGCCAGCATCTGGCCGGCCAGGGTTGGTCGGATGCGGACATGGTCGAGGCCGGCCTTCTGAAACGCCCGGACGACGGGCGGGCGCCGTTCGCCTTCTTCCGCAACCGTGTGCTGTTCCCGATCCAGGACGAGCGGGGCCGCGTCGTCGCGTTCGGCGGCCGCAAGCTGGACGGCGACGGCCCGAAATACGTCAACTCCTCCGACAACCCGCTCTTCCGCAAGGGGCGGCTGCTCTACAATTTTCCGCTCGCCCGCGCATCGGCGGCGGTGGGGCAGGAAGTGGTGGTGGTCGAGGGCTACCTCGACGTCATTTCCATGGTGCGTGCCGGCTTCGCCGCCGCGGTGGCCCCCCTCGGCACGGCGCTGACCGAGGAGCAGTTGCAGCTCGCCTGGCGCATCGCCCGCGAGAGCGAACGGGGCCTGAAAGGCGTCGTGCTGTGCTTCGACGGCGACGCCGCCGGCATCAAGGCCGCCTGGCGGGCGGCCGAACGCGCCCTGCCGCTGCTGCAGTCCGACCGGACGCTCAGCTTCGTCTTCCTGCCGGTGGGCGAGGATCCGGACTCGCTGCTGCGCCAACCCGGCGGGCGCGAGGCGCTGACGGCCGCACTGAACGGATCCACCGGCTTCATCGACTTCCTCTGGAACCACGAGGTGACGCGTGTCCCGCCGACGCGGTTGGAGGAGCTGATCGCCCTGGAGCAGCGCCTGCTGACCCTCATCAAGGAGATTCCGGACAAGGCGGTGCAGCTCAGCTACCGGCGGGAGGTGTTCGACCGTTGCTACCAGTTGCGCCGTCGGCTGAACCTGGCGGCGAACGGCAACGTCGTCCGTTTCGCGGCGTTCCGCGCATCCAAGCGCGATGCGACGCTCCTGGCCGTCCTGGTGAACCGCCCGGACATCCTGCGCGACTTCGACGAGGAGATCGGCCAGCTCGATCTGCCCGAGCCGATGCACAAGATCGCGAGCATCGCCGGGGCGCTGGTCCGGCACGACGAGACGATCGACGCCGACCGGCTGCAGGCCGAGCTGCGTGCCGAGGTTCCCGACGTCGACCGGGTGTTGGAGAAATTGAATTACATCTTCCGCCTGCACGTGAATGTCGGCGACCGCGACGAGGGCTATCTGCGGTCGGTGGTGGCGGAAATCATCCGCGCGAAATACCTGCGGGCGCTGAAGGGCGAAGTGGGCCACTGGACCCGGAAGGCGGGCGAGGACGACGACCAGGCCGCGTGGAAGCGCGTCCAGGCCCTGGGCGAGGAAATCGCCCGCTACAAGGCCGAGGCGACCGAGATGGTCAACGAGGCGCCCGTGCGCGGCGCCTATCTGCCGGGCCGTCCGGTCTTCGACCCCGACCTGATCGACGAGTGGCTGAATGCCAGGGCGGAGGTCGAGGCGGCCAAGGCCGGGCAGGGGGCCGCGCCCCCTTCATCCTGAGGGGGCGGCGGGCCCGCGCGGATTTGCGACAAAGAGCGGACGGGGTATGCGCGGTAAGAGGCGGGCTTGATCCGCTGTTGCGCGCGCGCCACTTGTGTGGCCTCGGTCGTGGGCCGGCACTGGACGGCCCTTGCCTGCTGAACACATATAGACGGTCGGCCGCAATGGCCGGACGTCCGTGACCAGCGGCACGGACCACGGATTTCGCGGGCTGCGACGGGCCGGCGGCGATCGCCGGGCTCCGCGGCCGGGTTGCACTTGGCGGAAACGTCCAGGGCACCAGGAAGGGCAGGGGCTAGGATCGAATGGTGACAAAGGCGACGACCAACCCGGAGACCTCGGAAGCCCGCGAGGAGGCCGGCGAAGGTCCGCTCATCGATAGTATGGTGGCGGCCGTTCGGAAGATGATCGCGCGCGGCAAGGAGCGCGGATACATCACCTATGACGAGTTGAACGCGGCCCTTCCCCCCGAGCAGTACTCGTCCGAGCAGATCGAGGACGTCATGTCCCAGCTGTCGGAGATGGGGATCAACGTCGTCGAGTCCGAAGAGGGCGAAGACGGTGGCGGTGCCGAGCGCGACGGTGACGACGAGGCGCGCAGCGGCGGCAACCTGAACGACGATGACGTCGGCCGAACCGACGACCCCGTGCGCATGTACCTGCGCGAGATGGGGTCGGTCGAGCTGCTGTCGCGCGAGGGCGAGATCGCCATCGCCAAGCGCATCGAGGCCGGCCGCGAGATGATGATCGGGGCGATCTGCGAATCGCCCCTGACCATCCGCGCGATCATCGAGTGGCACGACGCCCTGAAGGAAGGGAAGATGCTGCTCCGGGACATCATCGACCTGGACGCCACCTATGGCGCCGGTCCGGATGGTGACGAGGAAGCGGCCGCCATGGAACGGGACGGTGTTCCCGAGGACGGCGACGCCGAGGACGAGCCCGAGCCACCCGCCGCCGAAGGGGGCGAGGAGGACGAGGAGGAGGGCAGCATCTCGCTGTCGGCCATGGAGGCCGAGCTGATGCCGCGGGTCCTGGAGACCTTCGACGCCATCAGCGCCACGTACGAGAAGCTGCACAAGCTGCAGGAGGCGCGCCTCCAGTCGATCCTCAGCGGCGAGGGCCTCAACCGCCAGTCCGATCGCAAATACGACAAGCTGAAGGGCCAGCTCATCGAGCTGGTCAACACGGTCCGCCTGAACAATGCGCGGATCGAGCAGCTGGCCGAGCAGCTCTACTTGATGAACCGCCGCCTGGTCGGCTTCGAAGGCAAGCTCATGCGGCTTGCCACCGACTGTGGCGTCAAGCGCGAAGACTTCCTGCACCAGTACGCGGGTCACGAGCTGGATCCGGCCTGGCTCGACCGCCTGGCCGCTCTTCCGGGTGCGGTCTGGGGCGTGTTCATCGAAAGGCACGAACCCGACCTGCGTGCGGCCCGCGGCCGGCTGAACGACCTGTGCCGCAAGCACAATGTCTCGATCGAGGCGGTGCGCCTTGCCGCCCGCCTGATTCCCCATGCCGGCACCATTGACCGGCTGGAGGCCCGTTGGGCCGAAGTGGCGGGCGGGACCAAGTGCTCGCGCGGGCAGCTTTACGAGCTGCTGTATGCCGGCCTCTCGGGCGTGGACGCGTTGGCGGCCGATGCGGCATTGAAGGACGGCTACCGAAAGCTGGCCACCGACAATGCCGATGCGGCGGCGATGACCAAGCTGCTGCACCAGCTGGCCAAGGGCGACGAGACGGCGCGCCGCCGCCTGCGCATGGCCGGCGAGCTGCCGGTGGAGGTGCCGCAGGCCCTGCTCGAGATCGAGGCGGGGCTGGCCGCCCGCGCCGAGGAGCTTGGCATCCCGCGCGAGGAATTCATTCGCCGCTGGCAGGGCAACGAGGTCGACGACGGTTGGGCGCGCAAGATCGCCAAGCTGAACGGCGTCGGCTGGGGCCGCTTCGTCCAGAAGTACCGCAAGGAAATCCTGGCGGTGCGCGGCGACATCCTGAACATGTCGAACGAATTCGGCCTGCCCGTGGCCGAGTTCAAGCGTATCGTCTCGACCGTCCAGAAGGGCGAGCGCGAGGCTTCGCGCGCCAAGAAGGAAATGGTGGAGGCGAACCTGCGCCTCGTCATTTCCATCGCCAAAAAGTACACGAACCGCGGCCTGCAGTTCCTGGACCTGATCCAGGAGGGCAACATCGGCCTGATGAAGGCCGTCGACAAGTTCGAGTACCGCCGCGGCTACAAGTTCTCGACCTATGCGACCTGGTGGATCCGGCAGGCGATCACCCGCTCGATCGCCGACCAGGCGCGGACCATCCGCATTCCGGTCCACATGATCGAGACGATCAACAAGCTGGTCCGCACCTCGCGCCAGATGCTGCACGAGATCGGGCGGGAGCCGGCGCCCGAGGAGCTGGCCGAGCGGCTGATGATGCCGCTGGAGAAGGTCCGCAAGGTCCTGAAGATCGCCAAGGAGCCGATTTCGCTCGAAACCCCGATCGGCGACGAGGAGGACAGCCACCTCGGCGACTTCATCGAGGACAAGAACGCGGTCCTGCCGATCGACGCCGCCATCCAGGCGAACCTGCGCGACACGACGACGCGCATCCTGTCGACGCTGACCCCGCGTGAGGAGCGTGTCCTGCGCATGCGCTTCGGCATCGGCATGAACACCGACCATACGTTGGAGGAGGTCGGCCAGCAGTTCAACGTCACCCGCGAGCGCATCCGCCAGATCGAGGCGAAGGCGTTGCGCAAGCTCAAGCACCCCTCGCGCTCGCGCAAGCTGCGCAGCTTCCTGGACACCTGACGGGTTCCTGGGACGGGACAACAAAAAAGGCGGGCCGCAGGGCCCGCCTTTTTTGTTCCGGGGGCGGTGGTTGCCGGCCGTCCCGGGGCGACCTCCCGCCCCGCCTCAGCCCGCCTTGGCCTGGGCGATGGCGTGGCGGAGCAGCGGCAACCGGTCGTTGCCCCAGATCACGCGGCCCTGCACCACGAAGCTGGGCACGCCGAAGCAGCCGGCCGTGCGGGCGCGGGTGACGATCTCCTTGTGCGCGGCTTCGGTCTCGGGTTCGTCCAGATGCTTGCGGAACGTCTCCGCCTCGATGCCGGCGACCTCCTCGGCCATGGCGCAGAGCGCGTCGTCGTCCAGGAGGGATTGGCCGTCCACGTACACCGCCTGGAACAGGCGGCGGGCGTAGACCTGGCCGGCGTCGTAGTTGCGCGCGATCACGCAGGCCAGCGCCAGACGGCGCGGATCGGGGATGGTCAGATCGGCCGGATCACGGAAAGGCACCCCATAGAGCTCCGCCCACGCCTGGGCGTCGGCCTTGCGCCACGCCGCGTCGTACTGGACGGATGTCTTGCGGCCGTGGGTGTAGAAGTCGTGGCCGGACGCGTCCACCAGATCCTTGTTGTGCAGCGGGTACCAGTCCACACGGCAGCCGGTCTCCAACTGGAGCTTCAGCATCTGGGTGGACGCCAGATAGGAATAGCGGCTGGTCGGGGCGAAGAAGAACTCGACCAGGACGGGGGCTGCGGGTGGGGCGGTCATGTGGCGGCCTCGGACTGCGGATGTCGATCAAGCCCCATCTTCACTGTTGCGCGAAGGGGTGCAACGTTGCTGTTATGCGGCCCGCGTGGGCCTGTAGTTCAGCGGTTAGAACGCGCCGCTCATAACGGTGTTGTCGTCGGTTCGAATCCGGCCGGGCCCACCACCCAGCCTCAATGCCGCCCGGTCCTTGCCGGACGCTCGAACTCCCCGTTTTCTCGAACGACGGGCCACCGGGAGCTTCGGAGCCGAGACGCTTCCTGCCCCGACCGGGCATTTCCTGGCGTATGGGTGCCATCCTTCGATGGCCTGGACCGATTCCGTGCGCCCGCATCTGGGGGGGGCAATTGCCTTCAGCATTCATTGCCGGGGATGGTGGTGAAGTGGTGTCATTTCTTGTTAATGCTGGATTCTGGCTTTCGATAACGATGAGCAAATTAATTATCATGGGAAGTTGTTCGAATAATTTCGGCGTTTTCTGTGGCGTTTTTCTTTGGTGTTGGCCTGTCCTGTCTCTGATTGTGTGTTGATATAATAAAACATTAGAATGTGGCTGGTGCTGTATAAACAAGGTGGGCGTCTCCGGGGGGGGTGTATCTTATGGGGCGCCTCATCTCACATTTTATTATAATACATACTGAAGGTCATAATTTAATTCGGCGTTAAGTGGGGCCTGCGCGTAGTTCATGGGCGCTGCCGTAACGGTATATGCGCATTGCGTGCCTTCAGGAGGTTGGATCATGCGGAACGTGTTCTTCACCGGTGCGGTTGGAATTGTCCTAATGCTTTCAACCGGTGCACAGGCCGCCGAGCGGGGCACGCCGGACGAAGCCAAGGCTCTGGCCGAGAAGGCTATTGCGCACATCAAGACAGTGGGCGCAGCAAAAGCATTCGACGAGTTCAGCACCCCGGGCGGCCCGTTCCATGACCGCGACCTCTACGTCTTTTGCTACGACAGCAACCGGAAGATGGTTGCTCACGGTCTGAACCGTGCTCTGGTCGGCAAGGATCTGGCTGGTAAGGATGCCGATGGCAATGATATTGCCGCCCAGATGATAAAGATCGGTGAGGAGGGTGGTTGGGTCGAATACAAATGGTCCAATCCGCAAACGAAAAAAATTGAGGCGAAGGCCACCTACATTAAAAAAGTTGGCAGCGATAGCTGTGGTGTGGGGGTCTACAAATAAGGTGAGCTACCCACGGAAAGGGGGGCGATCTTCCGTTCCCCTTTCCGGAAGACTGCGGGGCGGACATGAAGAAAATACTCGCGCGCTTACCGATACGTTTGAAGGTCCTCGTCGCGCCAACGGTTTTGTTGGCCCTCTTTGCGGCAACGGCATTGGCGGCTTTCGTTGTGCTCGACAGTCAGCAGCGCGATGTGAGGTCGTTGAAGGACACGGCATTCGGCAAGTATCAGGCTGCCACGCAGACAACTGCCCAGCTTTATGATTTCCATACGCAAATCTATCGCTTCGTCTCCTTGGCCGGAGGCGAGTCCAACACCGCAAAAATCGAAGGCTTATCCAAGGTGCTGATAACGCACCTCAACGGTATCAACCAGCTGTTGGCAGGTATCGCAACCCCGTCCCAGGACGGCGCCCAGGGGGAACTGGTCGCTGCTGTCGCGGCGAATGGCGGCGAATACAGCCGCCAAGTGAAGGACGTTCTCGAGATTGCGGCGGCCGATGCGAACGTCGCGCTCATCATGATGGGCGGAGTCGACCAGGTCTTTGTCGACATCATCGGCAAGATGCGCGCCATCATGGATGACTCCGGGCATCAGGCGAACAGCCAATTCGCCCGGGTCGACCAGCAGATCGACGCAACCCAGAGCGCATTCCTTGTTGCACTGATCGTCGCAACCGTTGTTGCCATCTCGCTGACGTGGGTAACCGCCAAGGGCATCGCCGACCCAATTCGCGTGCTGACCCGAACGATGGGCGGCCTGTCGCAGGGGCAGCTTGATGTCGCGGTCCCCTTTACCGACCGTCGTGACGAGATCGGCAACATGGCGGGTGCACTGGCCATCTTCAAACAGAACGCCCAGGACCGCGTGCGCCTCGAAGAGGAGCGACGCGCCGAGCAGCAGCGGCAGGCCGAACGCGCAGCCCGTGTGGGAAAGGCCGCTGCCGAGTTTGATGTCAAGGTCAGCCGGCTGATGGTTCAACTCGGCAGCACCGTCGACACGTTCGGGGAGACCGCGAAGACCTTGTCCGGAACCGCGAGCACAGCAGCAGAACGGACGGCAATGGCCGCTTCGGCGACCCAGCAGGCAGCCGAAAACGTCCAGGCCGTCGCGGCCTCCACCGAGGAATTGGCCGCCTCGATCCAGGAGATTGCCCACCAGACGGAGCGCTCGAACCGCATCTCGGTGGACGCCAAGAACCAGGCCGAGCGGGCAAGCGCCCTCATCGACAATTTCGCCACGACCAGTGAGCGCATCCGCAATGTTGTCGGCTTCATCACCGGCATTGCCAACCAAACCAACCTGCTGGCCCTCAACGCCACCATCGAGGCCGCCCGTGCCGGGGAGGCGGGTCGCGGCTTCGCCGTGGTCGCCAACGAGGTGAAGAAGCTTGCCAGCCAGACCGGTCAGGCCATTGGCGAAATTTCCAGCCAAGTGGACAGTGTCGCGGTTGTTGCCAAGGATGCTGCCGGGGCTTTGTCGGGCATCTTCGAGACCATCAACAACATCAGCGCGATCTCGGCCACCATCGCCAGCGCGGTGGAGCAGCAAGTGGCCGCGACGCAGGAGATCGGCCGCAATGCCACGCAGGCGGCGGAAGGTACCAGCGCCATCACCGCCAACGTTGCGGGCGTCGAAACCTTGGCCAAAGTCACCAGCGGCGCGGCGAACGAGCTGTTGAGCTCGACGTCGGGCTTGCAGGGGGAAGCCGCGGCCCTGAACTCCGAGGTCCGGGTGTTCCTCGAAGCCGTCAGGACCGCCTGACCAAATCCTTCCCAGGGGATCTGGATCATGCCCCGCCGCCGAATGGCGGCCGGACTTCCTCACCTCAGGACGGCCACTGGCCACTCCTTTGACCGCGATGCGCGGAAAACAGGACGGGAGTGATTGCCGGCGGGCCGTCGCCTCCCGCCCGTGGCGCTGCCAAAGGGGGGCTGGAGCGGAGTGCCATGCCGGGCGTCAGCCGCCCGGTCCAAGCTCACAACCCCATTCCGCAGCGCAAGCCCGGCCATGACCGGGAGGCGGCGCCTCTCCGCTTACAGCCACACCCTATGCCGCTCCCGTCGCGAATAGGTTCCAGCATTGTCCTTCATCAGGATGTCGCTGAAGAATGTGACGCCGGTTTCCAAATCGACGACGGTCCAACCGGTGATCGTGCCGGCAATCACCCGGCCTGGCGCCTGCATCGTGAAGTCGCCCGTCCAATCGACGAGCATCGCGCGGCGGCCGCTGTGCTCCACCACTCCGCCCGCCCGTCCGATCCGGTTGATGCGCGTCACGATATCCCGGGCCTCACCGGCGCCCCTGGCCTCGCGGTTCCGGTCGCTGAAAACGACGTCCCCGGGCAGATAGCGCCCTGGGCGGATTGTGGACGCCATCTCCTTGAAGATCTCGGCGTACTGTGCCCGGAACGGTTCAAGCTCCTGGGCGGCGTTGGGATTGTTTCCGTGCCATCCCCCGGGCACCACCGACACGTCCGCATCGCGCACATTGCCGACGGCATCCACTTGCATCCGGGCCATGATACCCAGGGGCATCGACCGGCCCTGCATTTCGACCCGGTCCAGTGACGCCGTGATTTCCAGCCCGTTCCCCGCACGCGCGGTTCGGAACGTGCCTTCCGTCAGGACAGCGGCGGATCGCCCATTTGCGGCGGTGGTCTTTTCAAAGCGAACCAGAACCGGCGCGGGCATGGGATCCGTACGCACCTCGATGGCCTGTCCGGGCACCATCTGCGCCACGACGGGCTTCGGCGCCACTTGCTGGTCAACCTGGGGGGCTGTCGCGCAGCCGATGAGCGAAAGGGCCACCGGAGTGGCGAGCAGAAGGGTATGCAAACGCATGGAAGGGCTCGCATGAAGGCGGTCGGGAGACGCGTGTGTTGCAGGCGCCCGCCGGCGGCGGCAATGTTCCCCGCCTGGGGAGGTCCGATCAGGGCGGTTCTGTCGCACCACATGGCGGATTCGCCGACCCTGCGTTCCATTTTTTAACGCGTCCACGCGGCTCCTTTGCCGATGCAGCCAAGCGCGCCGCGTCCGACTCTACCTGTTCGAAAATCGTCGAGCGCTTGAGTGGGGACCTGACTTTGTCTTGGAGGCATTTGAACGCCGCCTTCCCCGACAAGGCCGAGCGCCATGATCGACGTTTGCGCTTGAGGGGGCACCTGATTTTGCCTAGGGCTTTTGATGTCCGCCCCCCCCCCGGCAAGGTCGAGCGTCATAATCGAGGTTTGGATCCAGATCGCGCCCCTGGCCGTGGCCATTGGGCTGCTGGCCGCGGGCCGCGGTGCGTTGCTGGCGGGGGCGGCGGGCCTGTTCGTGACGGCTGCCGCAGCCCTGGCCACGTCCCCGCTCGGTCCCGAAGCGCTTGCGGGGGAGGCCGTGCGCGGCGCGTGGCTGGCGTGGCATGCGATTGCGGTCATGGCCGCGGGCATGTTCTTCCAGCGCAGCCTGGAACCGATGCGCGCGACGCCTCCGGCATCCGCCGGGAACAACGGATCGACGGACCGGCCCGGAGGCTTCGATTACCGGAGCGCCTACTCCGCGTGCTTCCTCGTAGGCCCCTTCACGGAATCCGCCACCGGTTTCGGGGTCGGCTATGTGATCGCGCTTTCGCTGCTGCTGCGGATGGGAGTGCCGGCTCTCGCCGCGGCCGTCCTGGGCCTGTTCAGCCAGATCCTGGTCCCTTGGGGGGCGCTGGCGGTTGGAACCCGGATCGGCGCTCACCTCACCGGGCTTCCCGAGGAGAGCCTGAGCGCAGGCAGCGCGTTGCTGACGGTCCCTCTGCTCTTCGGCCATCTCGCCACGTTCTGGTGGCTGCTGCGGCGCTTCTCGCTCCCGGTCCCGCGCCGGGCCGCCGTCGAGGACGTGGCCTGGACCGCTGCCATGGCGGCACTGCTTTTCCTGACCGCCCGGATCGCGGCGGTCGAGATCGTCGTGATCGCCACGCTCGGGCCGCTGCTGGCGTTGCGCTATCTCCGGGACGCCAGGCCCACCCGTTCGCGCCTCATCGACGATATCCGCGCGAATCTGGGTTACGTGGCGTTGACGGCCGCCCTCCTGGCGACACGCCTCATCCCCGGGTTGGATGCGGCGCTGTGGTCGGGACCGGTGCTCCGGCCGTTCGAAGGCGAACTGCCGTTCCCGGTGCTCATGAACCCGAGTTTCTGGCTTCTCCTCGTTCCGTTGGTGCTCCTGCTCGTCCAGGGGCGCCCGGGGAGGATCCTCCCGGCCTTGAAGGCAACCGCCCGGTTTGCGTGGAAGCCGTCGCTGGTGACGTTGTTCTTCGTGGTGATGGCGCGCCTGTTCGCGGGCTCCGGCATGGCCGGAAACCTCGCCACCTCCCTGCACGGTGCGGTGGGGACCTTCGCGGTCGTGGCGACGCCGTCCTTTGCGGGCCTCGCGGGGTTCCTGACCGGCAGCAACACCGGTTCGAACGGCCTGATGATGCCGATCCAGGCGGCCCTGGCGGCGCGGGTGGCTGTCGATGCGGTCCTGATGGCCGCCGTTCAGAACACCATCGGCAGCGCGTTCACCATGCTTTCCCCGATCCGCATTTCCTTGGGATGCGCGCTGGTCGCATCACCGGGCCTGGAGGGGGAGGTCTATCGCCAAGGGGCCGTCATCGGCGGGATGGTGCTCACGATCGGAACCGCGCTGGTCGCGCTCGTGCTCGCCCTCGGGTGAGCATTCCCGGAGTCCGGTTCCACCGGGCCGGCGTATCGCACCCGCATCCCTTCAACCCGGGCCGGTGCGCCGGCCCGCCTTGTCGTTGCTCGCATCGAGTTGCGGGGATGCGGAACGTTCAACTTTCGTTAACGTGGCCTCTGCACTATTGCAAACCTAATTTGAAGAAAAATGGAGGCTTCCGTGCGTCGTTTAATCCTTGCGGGTCTGCTGGTTTTTCTGGGCGTGTCACGCGCTTGGGCCGCGGACGTGCGATTGCTGAATTACTACGACTTGCCGCCGTTCCTGACCGGTCAAAACCAGGGGCTGACCTACGCGCTCGCCTCGTATCTGACCAAGAAGTCGGACGGCAAATACACCTTCGTCGTCGAAAACCTGCCGCGCCGACGCTTCGATGCCGTTCTGGCCGAGGGCAAGCCCGTCGCCGTGGCGTGGGCGGTTCCCGCTTTCGTCGGTGACAAGGAGCAGGCCAAGTACAAGTGGTCGCCGGCAGTGCTGGCGGACGCCAACGTCGTCGTCTCCCGGAAGGACCGGCCGTTCGAATACACCGGGCCGGAGTCCCTGGCCGGCAAAACGTTGGGCGGCGTCGCCGGCTACGTGTACGGGCCGATCGATCCCCTGGTGGACGCCGGAAAGATCAAGCGCGAGGACGCCGCCACGGAGTTGCTCAACCTCAGGAAGGTAACGGAAGGTCGTGTCGACGCCACGGTCCTGGCGGAGACGGCGGCGAATTACCTGATCAAGACCGAGGGCTTGTCCGACAAGCTGCACATCTCGGCCACTCCGCACAGCAAGTACGACCGCCATGTGTTCGTGGCGGGCAACGACCCGGAATTGGCGGACTTCATCGCCAAGACGGTGGGGGGCATGGCTGCCGATCCCGAGTGGAAGACCGCCAGCGGACCCTTCCTGAAGTGAGGCCGGCCGCGGACGGGGCGACCCGTCCGCCATCCGCCCGGTAAGCGCCCGCATCACAGGCCCAGCCGGGAAGGGTGTTGCGTGGGACGGACGGCCGCCGCACAGTCCGCCGCGGGTCCGTTCGGTCGGCCCGACTTCTGGCCGCTTCGCACATCATGGCTCGCCGTCGCCGTTCCTCTCCGAACCAACTCGACCTGTTCGCGCCGTCCGGCGTGGCGAACCACGCCCAGGCAGGGGCAGGGCAGGACACGCACGCCCCCAATTCCGGTGGGCCCAATCCCGGCGTCCCCGGTCCCGGCAGGCCCAATTCCGGTGGGCCGGGCCCTCTTGGCGCCCCGGTGCCGGCCGCGTCCCCGTCCGTGGCGGTGGACGCGGTGTCCGACAGCCGCCTGCTGGACGTGCTCAACCTCCACCTGTTCGGCGATCCGTGCGGGCTGCCGCCTCTCCCCGAAGTGGTGGGGGAGCTGGGCCGGCGGCGGGTGCGGGCCGCGGTCGCACCGCTGCTGCAGCTCATCCGCCGACACCGGGGGCACGACCGCCTGCATCCGGCGCCGCAGGTGGCACATGCGGCGGAAGCCTTGGCGGCGATCGGCGATCCCGCAGCCGGCGCGCCGCTCGCCGCCCTGGCGACGGAGGGAGCCTTTTCGGCGGTGTCCGTCGTGGCGATGCTGTCCGCGCTTGCGGAGCTTCGCTTCCGCCCGTCGGCGGGAATCCTGCCCTCGCTCCTGTCGGATGCGGATCCGGACGTTCGCCGGGCGGCGTGCCGGACGGCCGCGGCCATCGGGGCGGCCGAACTTGTGCCGGCGTTGGAGGCCACGGCGGCAGACGCTCCGCCTCAGGTTGCCGCGGCGGCAGTCCTGGCCCTGGGGCATCTGGGATGGCGGCCGGCAAAGGCCGCGCTCGAAGCCAGCCTGGACCGGGCGGCGCCCGTGGACCTGCCGGATATCCTGGCGGCGTTGCGCCCCCTGGCGGACGGCGAGAGTGCCGTGCACATCGGCCGGGCCTGCGAACGCATGGACGAGGCGGGACGGATCGCCGCCGTGGAGGTTCTGGCCGACATCGGCGGGCCGGCGGCGGTCGCCGGGATCATCCGACGGGTGCGGGATCCCCGCGCGGCCGTGCGGCTGGCCGTGGCCCATGCCCTCGCCGGTACGATGGCGGAGCCGGGCGATGCCGCCAAGGCGGCCGACGCCTTGGCCCGGCTGCTGAACGACCCGGATCCGCAGGTCGCGGAGGCGGCGCGGATCGCGGCGCAAAGGCGCGACGACTGGGGCTGAGGCCCCGGCCGGAAACCTCGGTTCCACGGCACGGATCCCGGAAATACCCTTCCGTGCATCGGCTGTTGCGCCGTGCTTGTTTCTTCTGCGATAAAAATCACGGCCAAGGATAACCAAGATCCCGCGGGTGCAACACCCAGCAGGACATGCCGTGAGAACAGGAGAGGATCCGCTCAATGACAGTGGATACAGCAGTCTCGGGCTCGGCTCCCCGGGTGCGCCCGATGACCTCGGAGGAGAGGAAGGTCATCCTCGCTTCCTCCGCGGGAACCGTCTTCGAATGGTACGATTTCTACCTTTACGGGTCGCTTGCCGTTCTCATCGGGGCGAACTTCTTCAGCCAGTTCCCGGAAAGCACGCGCAACATCTTCGCGCTACTCGCATTCGCGGCCGGGTTCCTGGTCCGTCCGTTCGGCGCCCTGGTGTTCGGCCGCCTGGGTGACTTGGTCGGTCGCAAGTACACCTTCCTCATCACGATTATGATCATGGGTGTGTCGACCTTCGTGGTCGGCATCCTGCCGACGGCCAATCAGATCGGCATCGCCGCGCCCATCATTCTCATCATCCTGCGCCTTCTGCAGGGTCTGGCCCTGGGCGGCGAGTACGGTGGTGCGGCGACATACGTGGCCGAGCATGCGCCGCAGGGCCGCCGCGGTTTCTACACCAGTTGGATCCAGACCACGGCGACCCTGGGCCTGTTCCTGTCGCTGTTGGTGATCCTGTTCACCCGCACCATCATCGGCGAACAGGATTTCGCCGCCTGGGGTTGGCGCATCCCGTTCCTGCTGTCGATCCTGCTGTTGGGGATCTCGGTCTGGATTCGCCTGCAGCTTCAGGAATCTCCGGCCTTCCAAAAGATGAAGGAGGAGGGCACCCAGTCCAAGGCACCGCTGTCCGAAGCCTTCGGTCAGTGGAAGAACGCCAAGGTTGCGATCCTGGCCCTGTTCGGCCTGGTCGCCGGCCAAGCCGTCGTTTGGTACACGGGCCAGTTCTACGCCCTGTTCTTCCTGCAATCGATCCTGAAAGTCGACGGCTACACCGCAAACCTTCTGATCGCGTGGTCGCTGATTCTTGGTACGGGCGGGTTCGTTCTGTTCGGTTGGCTGTCCGACAAGATCGGCCGCAAACCGATCATCCTGGCCGGCTGCCTGGTGGCCGCGGCGACCTACTTCCCGCTGTTCGGGATGATCACCAAGAATGCCAACCCGGCGCTCTACCAGGCCCAGGCCAACGCCAAGGTCACCGTCGTGGCCGACCCCAACGATTGCTCGTTCCAGTTCAATCCGGTGGGCACGGCGAGGTTCACCAGCTCGTGCGACATCGTGAAGGCCGCGCTCGCGACCCGCTCCGTCCTCTATTCCACCGAAGCGGCCCCCCCGGGAACCGTGGCGTCGGTGAGGGTCGGTGACCGGACGATCGAAGCCTATGACGCCAGCCGGATTCCGGCGCCCGAACTGCAGGCCCGGCAGGCGGCGTTCACCCGTGCGCTGGGCGAGGCGGCCACGGCGGCGGGTTATCCGGGCGCCGACAACCCCTCCATCGTCAAGATGTCCAATCCGTTCGACATCTTCCGCGGCCAGACCTTCACCCTGGTGGCCCTGCTGACCCTCCTGGTCATCTACGTCACCATGGTCTACGGCCCGATCGCGGCGGCGCTGGTGGAGCTGTTCCCCACCCGGATCCGCTACACCGCCATGTCGCTGCCCTACCACATCGGCAACGGCTGGTTCGGCGGGCTGATGCCGGCGACGGCCTTCGCCATGATCGCGCAGACGGGCGACGTGTATTACGGCCTCTGGTACCCCATCGTGATCGCGCTGGCCTGCGTGGTGATCGGCATCTTCTTCGTGCCGGAAACCTACAAGCGCGACCTGTTCGCCGAGAACGCCGACGGCTCGGCCTCCTCGGCCGATGCCGTGCGGGTGCGCGCGGCGGAGTAGGACCCCCCCCAGCGGCGGGACATGTCAGGAGGCGTCGGGGCAACCCGGCGCCTTCTGCGTTTCGGGGAAGTAGAGGCGGCACACCCAGCCGGGCAGCCGCGCCGCGCGCTCAACAACCGCGCCGTTCTCCAGGCGAAGCGCGAGAAGGGGCCGGCGGCCTTCGGCGGTGGTGTCGTACACCCAGGCTTCGTCGGCGTGCAGGACGGCCGCGCGGATCAGGGCGGGGTTGCGGTCGAAGCGGGCGCGGATGCGCGCCTCCGGGACCGGGTGGCCGCCATCGGCGACGCGGAAGCCGACGCGCTCGACGGCGATGGCGGCGTCCTCCAGGTGCA
>DASQNC010000050.1 GCA_035645145.1 Azospirillaceae bacterium
CATAGCCGCCGTCCCTCAGGCCGGCGATCTGGATCGGGGACGAGCTGGCGGGACTCATGTTGCCGGCCAGGGTCACCTCGCCGCCGACGCGGTTGCCGGCGCCGTCGAAGCGCTGGGCCTGCACGGTGTTGCCGGACCCCGCCCACCATGCCACCACGTAGCCGCCGTCGGCCAGCGCCGCCACCGCCGGGGATTCCTGCTGGCCGTCCCGCACGGTGTTGATGGTGATCTCGCCGCCGATGGGATTGCCGGCCGCATCGAAGCGCTGGGCGCGGATACTGCCGGGGCCGTTGTGATCGGCGGTCTGCCAGACCACAACGTGCCCGCCATTCGCCAGGGCGGCTGTGGCCGGGCGATGCTGGCTGTTCGGCGTTATGCTGTTGATCCGGGTTTCGGCGTGCGCAGTCAGCGAAGCGGGGGGCATGCGATCTCCCAAAATATTTCTTGCGCGCTCCGTGATGCGGCAAGGGTCTGCAACTCACGACAGGCATACTTGGGCTGGTCGCTGTCAACAAGTCATCGTTTTGAAAAAGACAATCCCTGTTTATCTACATAAAGTTGCAGTCATCAGCATTAAGTATTAACTATTTAGTAGAATTTTATACTTATTTTTGTTGCGGTGATGGTTGGTGTGCCTGGGTTTGCTGCCCAATGCCGGCAGGCAGCCTTGCGCAAGGGGGAGGCTTGGCCGGGCGGGCCGTGCACCGGAGTGGGCACGGGAAATCACACCGCAACGGCAGCGGTGCGGTCGCGGCGGCCTCCGCCGGGGGCTTCGCCATGTCAGGCCCCGGCCGTCCCAAGGGGGCGGGGGCCACCTTTCATCCGGTTGGATTTCAGATCTCGACCTGGGTGCCCAGCTCCACCACCCGGTCGGGCGGGATGCAGAAGTAGGCCGTGGCCGACAACGCCGTCGCGTTGATGGCGATGAACAGGCTTTCCTGCCAGGGCTTCATGTCCGGCCGGGTCGACGGGATCAATGTCTCACGGCCCAGGAAGAACGATGTCTCCATCATATCGATGGCCAGCCCGTGCTGCCGGCATTTCTCCAGCGCCCGGGGAACATGGGGCCTGTCCATGAAGCCGTAGCGGGCCATGACCGTGTAGAAGCCCTTGCCCAGCCGCTCCACCTCCACCACGCAACCGCCGGGCACATGGGCGACCTCTTCGACCTGCACGGTCATGAGCACGATGCGTTCGTGCAGGACCTTGTTGTGTTTGAGGTTGTGCAGCAACGGGTGGGGGATGGTGCCGGCGTTGCCGGTCATGAACACGGCGGTGCCGGCCACCCGCTGGGGCACCTTGTCCATGCGGTTCAGGAACAGGCCGATGGGCGGCGCATCCCTGTAGAGCTTGTTGAACAGGATCCTGCGGCCGCGCCGCCAGGTGATGATCATGAAGCTGCACACGGCCGCGATGGCCAGCGGAAACCAGCCGCCCTCCGGGATCTTCAGGGTCGTCGCCGCGAAGAAGGCGAAGTCGCATAGGAAGAGCAGGCCGAAGACGACCGACGCCAGCACCGGTCCCCAGCCCCACAGGGTTGCCGCCACGATCCCGGCCAGGATGGCGTCGATGCTCATGGCGCCCGTGACCGAGATGCCGTAGGCCGCCGCCAGGTTGCCCGAGGACCCGAAACCGATCACCAGGATCAGCACGCCGACCATGAGCGCGTAATTGATGCGCGGGATGTAGACTTGGCCGATCTCGGTTTCCGAGGTGTGGCGGACACTCATGCGCGGCAGGTATCCCAACTGGACGGCCTGCCGGGTCAGGGAGAACACGCCCGAGATGACAGCCTGCGAAGCGATGATGGTGGCCAATGTCGCAAGCCCCACCATCGGGTACAGCGCCCAGTCCGGTGCCAGATGGAAGAACGGGTGCGCCAGTGCTTCCGGGTCGCGCAGGACCAGGGCGCCCTGGCCGAAGTAGTTGAGGACCAGCCCCGGCAGGACGAGCCCGAACCAAGCTTTTCGGATGGGCGGACGCCCGAAATGGCCGAGGTCGGCGTACAACGCCTCCGCCCCGGTCACCGCAAGGACGACCGCGCCCATGGCAATGAAGGCCTGCCACTGTTCGGCCTGGAACAGCATGACCGCATAGCGGGGGTCGATGGCCCGCAGCACACCCGGGTTCTCGATGATCTCCAGCAGGCCGAGGACACCCAGGACCGTGAACCAGATGGCCATGACCGGCCCGAAGATGACACCGACGCGTCCGGTGCCGCGGGACTGGATGAGGAACAGCCCCACCAGCACGGCCGTCGCGATGGGGACCACATAGGGTTCGAAAAACGGCGTGGCGACGTTCAATCCCTCCACCGCGCTCAGGACGGAGATCGCAGGCGTGATCAGTCCGTCGCCGTAGAACAGCGCCAGGCCCGCCGTCGACAGGCCGACGATGAGGGCGCGTGCCCCCGGCCGGCCGCCGACGGTGCCCAGGCCCAGCGCGGCCAGGGACAGCACGCCGCCTTCGCCGCGGTTGTCGGCCCGCAGGATCAGCAGGACGTACTTCAATGTGACCACGATCAGCAGCGACCAGAGCACCAGGGACAGGGTGCCCAGCACCGTCACGTCCGTCGGGTGCAGGCCGCCGGCATGGCCGAAGGCTTCGCGCACGGTGTAGAGCGGGCTGGTGCCGATGTCGCCGTAAACGACGCCCAGTGCGCCAAGCACAAGGCTCCGGCGGGCGTCCTCCCCGTGGGAAAGCGTGTTCGGCGCCGTCGAGGACGTGTGGGTATTCGCAGTCATGCCTGGTCACGTGTCCGGGCGATGGGCGTGGTCGGTGGAGCCGCCGTGCCGCGGGTGCGCAACCCGTGGCACGGCGAATCGCTCACGCATCCGGGGAGGGCGGGCGGCGGCCCGCGCTTAGTCCTCGACCCAGGCGATCCGCAGGACGTTGGTTGCGCCGGGTGTGCCGAAGGGCATGCCGGCGGTGATGACCAGACGTTGGCCGGGCATGGCGAGCCCGTCCTCGCGGGCGATACGGCTCGCCTTGTCCGTCATCTCGTTGAGCGACCGGACGTCCGCCGTATGGACGGCGTGGATGCCGAACACCATGGCGAGGCGCCGGGCCGTTTCGAGGTTGGCGGTCAGGCACAGGATGGGCTGGGCCGGCCGCTCGCGGGCGGCGCGCAGGGCGGCCGTGCCCCGGGTCGTATAGGTCACGATGGCCGCGGCCGAGACGGTGCTGGCCACGCTGCGGGCGGCGTGGGTGATCGCGTCGGCCGAGGTGCGCTCGGGGTCCGGGTGGTTGGCGTCGATGATCGCGCGGTAGGTGGGGTCCTGCTCCACCCGCTTGGCGATGCGGTCCATGATCGAGACGGCTTCCACCGGGTATTGGCCCGATGCGGTTTCCGCCGACAGCATCACCGCGTCGGCCCCGTCGTACACGGCCGTTGCCACGTCCGATGCCTCGGCGCGGGTCGGGGTGGGTGACGACACCATCGATTCGAGCATCTGGGTGGCGACGATCACCGGCTTGCCGGCGGTGCGGGCGGCCCGGATGATCTGCTTCTGGAGGCTCGGCACGTCCTCGGCCGGCACTTCGACACCCAGGTCGCCGCGGGCGACCATCAGGCCGTCGCCCATGTCCACCAGTTCCTCCAGGTGCTCGATGGCGGACGGCTTCTCCAGCTTCAGCAGCAGGGCCGCGCGTCCGGCGATCAGGCGCCGTGCCTCGGACACGTCCTCGGGACGCTGCACGAAGGACAGCGCGATCCAGTCCACCCCCATGTCCAGCGCGAACCGCAGATCGTCGCGGTCCTTGGAGGTCAGCGGGGAAATGGGAAGGACGAGGTTGGGCACGTTCACGCCCTTGCGGTCCGACAGCCGGGTCCCCGTCACGACGACGGTCTCGGCGAAATCCCGCCCGCACGCCTCGACGCGGACGCGAACCCGCCCGTCGTCCATCAGAAGATCGGCGCCCGGCTGCAGCGCCTCGAAGATTTCCGGGTGCGGCAGGCACACGCGCGTCTGGTCGCCCGGCGTGCGGTCAAGGTCGAGCCGCAGCGGCATGCCCGGCCTCAGGTCGATGGCGCCATTGGCGAATGTGCCGACACGCAGCTTGGGACCCTGGAGGTCGGCCATGACGGCGATCGGGCGTCCGGTTTCCTCTTCCACCTGCCGGATCGCATCGTACCGGGCGCGGTGCTCCTCCTGCTTGCCGTGGCTGAAGTTCAGGCGGAACACGTCGGCGCCGGCCAGGAACAACGCGCGGATCTGCTCCACCGTGGAGGTGGAGGGGCCGAGCGTGGCAACGATCTTGATCTGCCGGGCGCGCCGGACGGTGCTGCTGGTCTTGCGTCTCATGAATCCGTCGCAGGAGGGAAACGGTACCGGGGTGGGATGTCAGGTCTGGACGAGGATAGCCCGGAAGTCGTTCACGTTGGTAAGCGTCGGGCCGCTCGTCACCAAATCGCCCAAGGTCTTGAACAATGGATAAGCGTCATTGTCCAGCAGGTGCGCGTTCGGATCCAGACCGGCGGCCCGCGCACGGGCGCATGTGTCGGGGCGGATCAGGGCGCCCGCGGCGTCTTCGGTGCCGTCGATTCCATCGGTGTCGCATGCAAGGGCGTGGATTCCGGGGTGGCCGTCGAGCGCAAGGGCCAACGCCAGCAGGAACTCCATGTTCCGGCCGCCCCGACCCTTTCCCCGCACCGTGACCGTCGTTTCCCCGCCCGACAGCAGCACGCAGGGCTTGCCGGCCGGCTGCCCCGGGAACAGCCCGTGGCCGGCGGCCTGCCGGGCAATGCCGGCCATCACCCTGGCCACCTCGCGCGCCTCGCCCTCGATCGCATCGCCCAGGATGATGGGCGTGACCCCGCGGGCCCGGGCGATGGCGGCCGCGGCCTCCAGGCTGTCCTGCGGCCGTGCCACCAGGACCGTGCGGGTTCGGGCAAGGCGGGGGTCGTCCGGCTTCGGCGTTTCGTCGGCCGCCTCGGCCAGATGCCGGGCGACGGCCGGGGGCGGGTCGATGCCGTACTTCCGCAGGACGGCGCGCGCATCGGCGAAGCTCGTCGGATCGGGCACCGTGGGTCCCGACGCGATGACGGCGGGGTCGTCGCCCGGCACGTCCGAGATCAGCAGCGACACCACCTGCGCCGGGTGGGCGGCGGCGGCGAGCCGGCCGCCCTTGATGGCGGACAGGTGACGGCGGACGCAGTTCATCTCGTCGATGGCGGCGCCGCTGCGCAGCAGCGCCCGCGCGACCGCCTGCTTGTCCTCCAGCGAAAGTCCCGGCGCCGGCAGCGCCAACAGTGATGATCCGCCGCCCGACACCAGGCAGAGCAGCAGATCGTCCGGTCCCAGCGCGCGGGCCATTTCCAGGATCCGGCGCGCGGCGTCCCGCCCGGCGTCGTCGGGAACCGGGTGTGCCGCCTCGACCACCTGGATTCGGCGGGTGGGGGCGCCATGGCCGTAGCGTGTGACCACCAGCCCGTCCAACGGGCCCGGCCAATGCCGCTCGACCGCGAGCGCCATGGCGGCGGCGGCCTTGCCGGCGCCGACCACGAGCGTCCGCCCGGACGGCGGGGCCGGCAGGTTCGGCGGAATCCGTTCGGCCGGATCGGCGGCCCGGACCGCCGCGGCGAACAGGTCCTGCAGCAGGTCGGCGGGGTCGGTCACCGGTGTTCCTTGCGGTTCCACGGGTGGAGGCATCGTATCCCCCGAATCGTTTTGTCGGGCCAGACCGGCGGCACCACCGGCTCGGACCTGACCATAAGGTGGTGGCGCCCGCCCCTCAACACGTGTCCGACCCGCGGGTCTCGACACAGGCACCCGCCGCGGGCAGGCATGACCTGGGGGCGACCCTGGTCCGCGTCCGTGTGGTGGTTGAACGCTTTGCCTAGGTGGGATAAGACGCCAGTTATATCGCACCCTGGCTGCAAGAGGTCGCGGGCCGTCGAGCCCGTGCACGCGGATGGCGCACAACTCCGAGCTGACGACCATGCTTTCGGGCGGCAACGCCGCCTTCATTTCGGAACTCTTCGCACGATACGTCGAAGATCCGTCCTCCGTCGATCCGAGCTGGCAGGGCTTCTTCGCCGAGCTCGGCGAGGACGAGCGCACCGTGCTGGCGGAGTTGCGGGGCGCGAGCTGGGCACCCAACGGAGCCCGGATCATCGCGAACGGCCATGGCGCCGACGCCCCGGTTCAGGCCCGCGGCAAGGGGAACGGTGCCCTCGCCGAGGCCGGTGCCGCCACCGAGGACACGCGCCGCGCGGCCTACGACAGCATCCGCGCGCTGATGCTGGTGCGCAGCTACCGGGTGCGCGGTCACCTCCAGGCCGACCTTGACCCGTTGGGCCTGACCCCGCGCGAATACCATCCGGAACTGGACCCCCTCAGCCCCATCTACGGCTTCACCGAAGCCGACCTGGACCGGCCGATCTACATCGCCGGCGTGCTGGGGCTCGAGACCGCGACCTTGCGCCAGATCTGGCAGAAGCTGCAGGAGACCTACTGCGGCAAGATCGGCGTCGAATTCATGCACATGCAGGATCCGGAGCAGAAGGCCTGGATCCAGGAACGCATCGAAAGCATCAACAACCAAACGGACTTCACCCGGGAAGGCAAGCGCGCCATCCTGGAGCGGCTGACGGCGGCCGAAAGCTTCGAGAGGTTCCTCCAGCTCAAGTACACCGGCACCAAGCGCTTCGGCCTGGATGGCGGCGAGTCCCTCATCCCGGCGCTTGAGCAGGTGATGAAGCGGGGCGGTCAGCTCGGCCTGAAGGACATCGTGCTGGGCATGGCCCACCGCGGCCGTCTGAACGTGCTGGCCAACGTCATGGGCAAGCCGTTCACCGCCATCCTGTCCGAGTTCCAGGGCAACCCGTCCAAGCCCGACGACGTGCAGGGCTCGGGCGACGTGAAGTACCACCTGGGCACCTCGTCCGACCGGGACTTCGACGGCAACATCATCCACCTGTCGTTGACCGCCAACCCCTCGCACCTCGAGGCGGTGAACCCGGTGGTCCTGGGCAAGGTGCGCGCCAAGCAGGTGCAGCGTTCCAGCTCGCCGCCGTCCGACGCGGCGCGCCAGGAGGTCCTGGGCCTGCTCATCCATGGCGATGCCGCCTTCGCCGGCCAGGGCATCGTGCCCGAGACCATGGCGATGATGGAACTGCGCGGCTACCGCACCGGCGGCACCGTGCACTTCATCATCAACAACCAGATCGGCTTCACCACGACCCCGCAGTACGCGCGCTCCGGCCCCTATTCGTCGGATGTGGCCAAGGGTTTCCAGGCGCCGATCTTCCATGTGAACGGCGACGATCCGGAAGCGGTGGTGCATGCCGCCCGCATTGCCATCGAGTTCCGGCAGAAGTTCATGCGCGACGTGGTGGTGGACCTGGTCTGCTACCGCCGTCACGGTCACAACGAGGGCGACGAGCCGGGCTTCACCCAGCCCCGCATGTACCAGGTCATCCGCAACCATCCCACCACGCGGACCCTGTACGCCCAGCGCCTTGTGGCCCAGGGCGTGGTGTCGGAGGCCGAGGCCGAAGGGGTCGTCCAGGACTTCATGGGCCAGATGGAGAAGGCCTTCGAAGCGGCCAAATCCTACAAGGTCAACAAGGCCGACTGGCTGGAAGGCAAGTGGGCCGGGCTGACGACGGCGCCCGAGGAATACCAGCGCGGGGACACCGCCGTTTCGGCGGATGCGCTGCAACTGGTGGGCAAGGCCATCAGCCACGTGCCGACCGAGATCAAGGTCAATTCCAAGATCGTCCGCCAATTGCAGGCCAAGCAGGCCATGATCGCGGGCAAGGAGCCGGTGGACTGGGCGACGGCCGAGGCATTGGCTTTCGGCACGCTGCTGGTCGAGGGCGTGCCGGTCCGCCTGTCCGGCCAGGATGTGGGCCGCGGCACGTTCAGCCAGCGCCATGTGACCCTGTACGACCAGGAAAACGAGACCCGCTACCAGCCGCTCCAGCACATCAAGGACGGCCAGGCCTGGTTCGAGGCGCACGACAGCCTTCTGTCGGAGTACGGCGTGCTCGGGTTCGAGTACGGTTACTCCCTGACCGAGCCGCACGCGCTGGTGCTGTGGGAGGCGCAGTTCGGCGACTTCGTCAACGGCGCGCAGATCGTCGTTGACGAGTACGTCACCTCCGGGGAGTCCAAGTGGGGCCAGAAGTCCGGCGTGGTGCTCCTGCTCCCCCACGGCTTCGAGGGACAGGGGCCCGACCACTCCTCCGGGCGCATCGAGCGCTTCCTGGAGACGGCTGCGAACAACGCCTTCACGGTCGCGCAGCCGTCGACGCCGGCGTCGTACTTCCACCTGCTGCGTCGGCACACCCTGCGCGAGAAGCATCAGCCGATGATCGTGTTCACGCCGAAGTCCATGCTGCGCAACAAGGCCGCGATCTCCGCGCCCGAGGAGTTCACCCAGGGCACCTTCCGGTCGGTGATCGGCGACACGCAGGTGGACGTCGATCGCGTGGAGCGGGTACTGCTTTGCAGCGGGCGGATCACGTGGGACCTGATGGCCGAGCGCAAGAAGCGCGAAGGCGACGAGCCGCGGACCGCGATCGTGCGGCTCGAGCAGCTCTATCCGCGTCCGGTCGAGGAGCTGAAGTCGGAGCTGGCGAAGTACCCCAACCTCGCCGAGCTGCGGTGGGTCCAGGACGAGCCGGCGAACATGGGGCCGTGGCCGCATCTGGCGCTGAACCTGACGCCGGAGCTGGACGGGCTGCCCTTCTACCGGGTGTCGCGTCCGGAGTCCACCTCCCCGGCGGTCGGTCAGAACTCGACCCACCTCGAGCAGAACAAGTCGCTCATGCAGCAGGCGTTCGCCTGACCGGCTCATGTACTTCACCGACCGGGGCATCGAGGAGCTCGAGACCAGGCGGGGCGACGAGAACGTCACCTTCGGCTGGGTGGCCGAGCGGCTGCAGGAGTTCGTCGACCTAAACCCGGAGTTCGAGACGCCGGTGGAGCGGCTGGCGACCTGGCTGGCGCGCCTCGACGACGAGGACGACTGAGCTGCCCGGGACGGGGCTCAGAGGGTGAAGACGACCTTGCCGAACACGTCGCCGCGGGCCATGGCCTCGAAGCCCTCGGTGGCGCGCTCCAGCGGCAGCACCCGGTCGATCAGCGGCCTGGTGTCCGTGGTGGCCAAGAAGGCCGTGAGCTCACCGAGCTCCTGGCGGGTGCCCATGGTGGAGCCGATCACCCGCATCGACAGGTAGAAGATGCGGGTGAGCTCGGCGTTGTCCGGGTTCGGGCCGGAGGTGGCGCCGGAGATCACCACGGTGCCACCGGGCTTGAGCGACTTGATCGAGTGCGACCAGGTGGCCGCCCCCACGGTCTCCATCACCGCGTCGACCTTGCCCGGAAGCCGGGCGCCCGACTCCACGACCTCGTGAGCACCGAGCTTCAGGGCACGGGCGCGCTTGCTCTCGTCGCGGCTGGTCGCGTACACCCGCAGGCCGGCCGCCCGGGCCAGCACGATCAGTGCCGTGGACACACCACCGCCGACCCCTTGCACGAGCACCGTGTCGCCCGGCTTCAGCGAGCCG
>DASQNC010000051.1 GCA_035645145.1 Azospirillaceae bacterium
GAGGCTCCGCATCCGCCGCTCGCGCAGCTCCTTGACCGCCGGATCGTCGGTCGGGCCCTCGACGCCCGAGTTCCAGGAGCGGTTGTCGTTCGTGCCGTCCCGGTTGTCCTCGCCGTTCGCCTCGTTGTGCTTGTCGTTGTAGGAGACGAGGTCGTGGAGCGTGAAGCCGTCGTGCGCGGTGACGAAGTTCACCGAGGACCAGGGCCGGCGCCCGCGCTTGTTGAAGCAGTCGCCCGAGGCCGTCAGGCGCGTGGCGAGGTCGGGCAGCTTGCCCGCGTCGCCCTTCCAGTATTCGCGCACGGTGTCGCGGAATTTGTCGTTCCACTCCGCCCAGCCCGGCGGGAAGCCGCCCACCTGGTAGCCGCCCGGGCCGATGTCCCAGGGCTCGGCGATCAGCTTCACGGAGGACAGCACGGGGTCCTGCCGGCAGGAATCGAGGAACCCGCCGCCCTCGTCGAAGCCGTAGGGCTCGCGGCCCAGGATGGTGGCGAGGTCGAAGCGGAAGCCGTCGACATGCATCTCCTCGACCCAGTAGCGCAGGCTGTCCGTCACCATCTGCAGGACGCGCGGGTGGGAGAGGTTGAGGGTGTTCCCGGTGCCGGTTTCGTTGATGTAGTAGCGCGGATTGTCGGGAATCAGGCGGTAGTAGCTGGCGTTGTCGATGCCCTTGAAGGACAGCGTCGGGCCCATCTCGTTGCCCTCGGCCGTGTGGTTGTAGACGACGTCCAGGATCACCTCGATCCCGGCATCGTGCAGGTGGGCAATCATCTCCTTGAATTCGTTGACGAAAGGGGTGGCCATGTAGCGCGGGTCGGGGGCGAAGAAGCCGATGGAGTTGTAGCCCCAGTAATTCCGCAGCCCCTTTTCCACGAGATAGCGGTCGTCCACGAAGGCGTGGATGGGCAGCAGTTCGACCGAGGTGACGCCCAGCGCGCGGATGTAGTCGACCACTTCCTTTTGCATCATGCCCGAGAAGGTGCCGCGCAGGGGCGGCGGCACGGCGGGGTGGCGCATGGTGTGGCCGCGCACATGCGTCTCGTAGATGATGGTGCGATCCCACGGGATCGCCGGGCGCCGCTCGTTGCCCCAGGTGAAGGCGGGGTCGATGACCCGGCATTTGGGCATGGCGCCCGCGCTGTCGCGTCGGTCGAAGGAGAGGTCGCCCCGGTGCGACCCCACCCGGTACCCGAACAGCGCGTCCGACCAGTTCAGCCGTCCGACCAGCTGCTTGGCATAAGGGTCCAGGAGCAGCTTGTTCGGGTTGAAGCGGTGGCCGGCGGTCGGCTCGTAGGGGCCGTGGACGCGGTAGGCGTATACGGTGCCGGGCCGGGCGTCGGGCAGGTAGCCGTGCCAGACCTCGTCGGTGTACTCGGGCAACTCGAGGCGTTCGAGCTCCCGCCGGCCGTTGTTGTCAAAGATGCACAATTCGACCTTGGTGGCGTTGGCCGAGAACAGCGCGAAATTCACGCCGAGCCCATCCCACGTGGCGCCGAGCGGAAAGGGAGAGCCCTCGGTCACACGTGATCTGCGGGCAACGTGCGGGGCGGGCACGGCGTCGGTCATCTGGTCTCCTCCTGGACAGCGAGGGGTCAACGTGCCAGTGGCGCCGGGGTTTCCGCAGGCCTTGCCTTTCAACTGAACCACTCCATCCGGTCGACTTCGAATTGCGCCTTCAGATGCCGGACCACGGACCGGACGGCGGGGTTCCCGCGCACCCGGTTGTGGCTGAGCAAATACAGGGGCAAGGGGGCGCCCAAACGGATCGGCAGGGCCGACAGCATCGGATCGATGCGGGGATACCAGTGCGGCCCCAGGCCGATTCCCGCCCCCGCGCGCATGGCGGCCGTGTAGACGTGCAAACCCGTCAACCTGAGTGTCGGCGCCTGCGAGGCGATCGCCGCCCATGCGGGCACGTGGTTGAGCGAGCCGTCGTCGATGCGCAGGACGATCCGGTGCAGCCGCAGATCGTCGAGGTCGCAGGGCTCGCCATAAACGTCGAGATAGGACCGCGCGGCCAGGAGCGCGAAGTGGATTTGCCCCCTGGCGTGCACGACGGTGTCGGGATCCATGCCCGGATCGCCGTAACGCAAGGCGATATCCGCCTCGCCTGCACCGAGATCGCTGACGGACTGGGTGGAAACCAGCTCGATCTGTAGACCCGGTTGCCGGCGCATGAGGCCGATCAGGCGCGGCGCGATCCAGGCGGCGGCCAAGCCCTCGCTCGCGGAGATGCGGACGAGGTTCTGCGCTTCCCGCGTATACCCCTCCAACGACAACGCAAGCCTTCGCGCGACCCCGTCCATCGCCTCCGCCTGGGCCACCAGGTGCTTGCCGATGTCGGTCAGGCGTTTGCGGCCGCTCACCGTCTCCAGCAATGGCAGCCCGATTTTCCGCTCCAGGGCGTCAAGGCGGCGTTTGACCGTCGCCTCGTCCACTTCCAGGACCCTCGCCGCGGGCGCCATGCCGCCCGCCCGGGCCACCTGCAGAAGTGTCGCTAACCCGTCCCAGGATCCGTGGAGTGGAGGCTTGCGCATTTACAGGTCCACCTTGCGCTAAATCGGGCGGCGCACCCGTGTTTCCGCCGGTATGCAGGCACCACGCAAATCATGCCAGTGCGTTTCTCCTTATTGAGGACGGTTGCATGCAGAAACGGCTTTTCCGTCGTCCAAGTCGAACCGGCGCTATCGCGATGGTTGCTGGTGCGGCATTTTTGACGTCTTGGGCAACGTTGCACGGTGCTTGGGCGAATCCCCTTCTTTGGGCCACGGCCATTGTGGCCGCGGCCACTCTCCCTGCATTCGGGCGCTGGGTGCAGAAGGCCGAAATGTGGGCCTGCTGGGTAACCGCGGCGGTGACGCCCGGTCTGCTCGCCCGCTACGCGATCCAGGTTGCATACAACGGCGCGCTTGTCAGCGCGCTGGTGCTCGCGGGTGTGCTCGACTTCGACGAGCTGGCCGCGATGGGGGGACCGCTGGTGGCGATCATGGCGATCACCGCGGCGGGTCAAGGCATGCAGATGCTGGCGCTGAGATGGGCGCGCCGGCACGGTGGGCACGAGGTGACGGCCGTTGTAACGGCACTTGCCATCAATGCGGCGGCATCGGCCACGGGGGCCCTGGGTGTTCCGCTGTTGGCGCAGGCCTACGTGGTGTTCTCCGTGGCGGTTTGGATCGCCGCGGCCGCCCGTTCGATCCTGTCGGATGCGATGGCGTCCATCGCACCCAAGGGGGGCATTGCGGTTTTCTTCGGCACCTTCAATCCGGTGCATGTCGCCCATCTCGACCTTGTGCGGCGCGTGCTCGATGAGCGCGGTGTCGAAGCCGTGATCATCCACCCCACGCTGGTGCCGAAGTTCCACCGGGACGCGCTTGCCCGCGGCGAGATCCGGATCCGGAACCGGGACGGCGGTTACACCGAGTACGAGACCACGGATCGCGCCGACCCGCACATCGACTACTTCCCGACCGGGCGCCGCTTCCTCGACCCCGAGGACCGCAGGCGGTTGCTGGAAGTGGCGGTCGCCGACGCCGGCCTGCCGGAGCGCGTGTTCGTGGCCTGGCACCCGGAGGCCTACGACAGGGACGGCTTCCCGGGAGTCCTGCGCGAGATCCGGTCCCAATGGCCGGGTCGCCGGGTCCATGTCGTCCACGGCAGCGACTGGGGCGGAATGATGGTCCGCCGCCTGCTGGACGACGGTACGTGGGTCTGGCCCTTCGCCGTCCGGCGCAGGGGCGACGTGTCCGCCACCGCGGTCCGCGCCGGTGCCCTCCACTTCCTGTCCAAAGGGGTGGTCCGCGAACTGGAGCGGATCGCCGCCCGTCAAACCCAAGCCGCGAAAGGTCGTGCCCATGCCTGAGACGTTCCACGACGCGCTCAACGCGCGTGGCGATGCGTCCGCCCCCGCCCTTGATGCGGCTTCGTCCAAGGGGACCGTGGGCGACGGTTGGCCGTGTTCCTCTCCGCAAGACGCGGGCCAACGGCCTGCCACCGCCGTGCGGACGGTCGAAATCGTGCGCGACATGGCCCAGTTGAGCATGGCCATGGCGATCCGCAGCGCGGTGTTCATGGGCGAACAGGACTGTCCGTTCGACGAGGAGTTCGACGGGAACGATCTTGCCGGCCTCCATATCCTTGGCCGTGTGAACGGGGAGCCGGCGGCCACGGCGCGCGTGCGCTTCTTCGCCGACTTCTTCAAGCTGGAGCGTGTGGCCGTCCTGCCGCGCTTCCGTGGCAATTCGATCGACCGGGATGTGGTGCGCGAAGCCTTCCGCATCGCCTGCCGCAAGGGCTACCGCCGTGTCTTCGGAACGGTGCGGTCGGATCTGGTGCCGTACTGGCAGCGGCGCTTCGGCTTCCGCCTGTTGAACCGCCCGCCGATCCGCTTCTCCGGTTTCACCTTCATTCCCATGGGGCGGGAATTCGAGGCGGATCCCGACGCGATTTGCTTCGAAACCGACGCCGAGGTGCTGGGGCGTCCCGAAGGCGAATGGGATGGTCCGGGGGTGCTGGAACGATCGGCCACCCGTCCGGCCTTGCCGATGCAGCGGAGGTCCGCGTGATCGGATCCGTGGACGTGCTTGTGCTGGCGGAATTGCAACGCGAATACACGACCGACGGCCGTCCCTTCCGCATCACGTCGATCGGGGCCAGCCTCGCCCTGTGCCGGGGCCTGCTGGCCATGGCCCGCCGCCAGGGGTGGATCGTCGCCCATGTGCGCCGTGTGCAGGACGGCCTGCTGTTCAATCCGGCCCTCGTCCACGGCCGCTTCGTGGAGGGCTTCGAGCCGACAAGCGCGGAGCTGGTGTTCGACAACCCTGGTCGGCCGGGGGCGATGGCGGCACCGGGATTCGCCGATTTCGTGGCGGCGGTGGTCCGCAGCGGAGCCAGGGTCCATGTCGCGGGATATGCGGGGGAGCATGGCGTGCTGGCGACCCTGATCGATCTCGCGGGCCAGGGACTCCGTCCCGTCCTGCTGGCCGATGCCACCGCGTCGCGCGCGGTCGGCGGCCTGGACGAGGCGGAGGCCCAGGCCGCGTTCGTGGCGCTCGCCGGCCGCCACGCCGATGTGGCCTGCGCCTCCGACCTCCTCGCGCCCGCCGCGGGGCCACTGCCCGTCGTTTGACATCCGGAGACTGACATGAAACTTGCCGTCGCAACCATGCACGGCAAGGCGGGCGCGATCGCGCCCGCCTTCGCTCCCCTGGGCTTTGATGTGTTCACGCCCGACATCGACACCGATGCCCTCGGCACCTTCACCGGGGAAGTGCCGCGTCCGGCGGGCCCGAAGGAAACCGCGGTGCTGAAGGCGCGGCTGGGGGCGGAAGCCGCCGGGGTGCGCTTCGCCGTCGCCTCCGAAGGGAGCTACCGGCCCAAGCCCGAGGACTGGGGGGGGCCGGTCCGCAACGCCGAGGTCCTGGCCTTCGTGGACATGGAAACGGGTCTCGAGCTGGTCGAGGCCGCGACCGACGTGCCGTCGCGCTTCGCCATGGCCCGGGTCCGGCCGGACCTGGAGGATCCCGGCCTTCGGGAGGTGCTCGCCGCCATCGGCTTCCCCGACCACGCGGTCCTGGTGGCGCAGTTCGACGGTCGTGTGATGCGGCCGGTGTTCAAGGCGCTCCGGACCCGGGAGGCACTGGTCCAGGCGCTGCGGATCTGCGCCGAGGCCGGGGCCGACGGCCTGGTGCATGTGGAGTCCGACATGCGGGCGCATTTGAACCCGACCCGCATGGCCGCGATCGCCAGCGTCGCGCGCAGGTTGGCCGGCCGTGTGGCCCCCCTGGTCACCGCCACCGGCGTCTGGCGGCGCGCAGGGTAGGGGCTGCAAGGACCGGCAAAAGAAAAAGCCCGGGCCGAGGCCCGGGCTTTCCCTTGTCCGGCTTTGAACCGTCAGATCACTTGCCCGCGATCTGGGCGTACTTGCCGTCCTTCCACTCGTACATCACGTAGTCGGCCTGCTTGCGGTCGCCCTTGCCGTCGAACGACAGCTCGCCGATCACCGACTGGAAGGTGTTGGACTTCATGGCCTTCGCCACGTCGTCGGCCTTCACCGACTTCGCCTTGTTGGCGGCGTCGGCCCACACCTGCAGGGCGGCGTAGGAGTAGAGGGTGTAGCCTTCCGGCTCGTAGTTGGCCGCGCGGAACTTGGCCACCACGTCCTTGGCGTTGGGCTGGGCGCGCTGGTCGGGGCCGAAGGTCATCAGGGTGCCCGTGCCGGCCTGGCCGGTGATGGTCCAGTATTCGGTGGACACGATGCCGTCGCCCGACACCAGCCGCTCAACGCCCGAGTTCTGCTCGCGCGCTTGGCGGATCAGCAGACCCGCCTCGTTGTGCAGGCCGCCGAAGTAGATGATGCCGACGCCGCTGTCCTTCATCTTGCTGATGAGGGCCGAGAAGTCGCGCTGCCCGGTGTTGATCGCCTCGTACATGGCCTCCTTCAGGCCGGCCTTGTTCATGGCCGCCCGGGTGGCATCGGCCAGGCCTTTGCCATAGGTCGTGTTGTCGTGGACGATGGCGACCTTCTTGTCCTTGAAGTTCTGGGCCAGGTAGCTGCCGGCCACGTCACCCTGCTGGTCGTCACGGCCGCAGGTGCGGAACACCGCGTTGAAGCCCTGCTCGGTCAGCTGCGGGTTGGTCGAGGCGGGGGTGATCATCAGGATCCCCTCCTCGTTGTAGACCTTCGACGCCGGGATCGAGACCGACGAGTTGAAGTGGCCGACCACGGCCACGGCCTTGTCGGTCGCCATCTTGTTGGCAACGGCGACGCCTTGCCGCGGGTCAGCCGCGTCGTCGCCGAACACCAAGCGGACCTGCTGGCCATTGACGCCGCCCTTGGCGTTGATCTCGGCGGCTGCCATTTCCGCACCGCGGCGGAGCTGTTCGCCGAAGGCGGCGTTGGCGCCGGTGAGCGGGCCGGCGACGCCGACCACCACCTGCGCGGAGACCGGCAGTGCTGCGCCGAGGGCGGCGGCCGTCGCGGCCGCCAGAACGGTGAGCCTCATGTTCATTTTGTTTTTTCTCCCTTCCGTGGACCGGGGCCGATTTGCTCGACCTCTCCGGGGATCCGGTTCATGCACCGGAACTGTAACACGCTTTCAAGGAGGGGGAAGTCACACTTGCCCCACCGTTCCGGCGAAGCCGCCGCGTGCCGATCACGTGCGTTCCCGCCAGCCAAACGGGCCGGCGGGTTCGTAAATCCATGGATACTGGCGGACCATCATCCGGGCCGTCGTCATCCGGTGGGCCGCATAGGCCACGAGCGCGGCCCAGGCGGTCTCCACCAGGAATCCGCTCGGCAGCCACAACGGGGCCTTGAACAGCGCCCAATCCAGAAAACGGTTGCCGGCGCCCAGCAGCGGGGCAAAGGCGAACACGTGCCAGGACGGCTTCCAGCCGCGCGCGACGCCCTGGCCGGTCATGAACGCGGCAAAGCCGAACAGGATGATGGTCAGGCCCAGGAACACGCCCCAGTGCACACCGACCAATTGACGGATCAGCTCCATGGATCAGTGCCCCCCTTCCAGGTAGGCGGCCCGCACCTGGGGATTGGCCAGAAGCTCCTGGCCGGTGCCCGACATGGTGATGCGCCCGTTCACGAGAACGTAGCCGCGGTGCGCAAGCTTCAGGGCGTGGAAGGCGTTCTGCTCCACGAGGAAGACCGTCATCCGGGTCTGCCGGTTGATGTCCTGGATCGCCTTGAAGATCTGCTTGACGATCATCGGGGCGAGCCCCAGCGACGGCTCGTCCAGCAGCAGCAGGCGCGGACGGCTCATCAGCGCGCGCCCGATGGCCAGCATCTGCTGCTCGCCGCCCGACAGCGTGCCGCCACGCTGGGCCATGCGTTCCTTCAGGCGGGGGAACAGGGTGAAAACCCGTTCCAGGTCCTCGTCGTAATGGCCCGGCGGCGCCGTGGTGGCGCCCATGCGCAGGTTCTCCAGCACGGTCATGCGGGGGAATATGCGCCGGCCCTCGGGCGACTGGGCCAGGCCACGGCGCATGATCTGGTACGTCGGCTGGCGGGTGATGTCCTGCCCCTCGAACCGGATCGAACCGTGCTTGGCCTGCGGCTTGCCGCAGATGGTCATCAAAAGGGTCGATTTGCCGGCGCCGTTGGCGCCGATGAGGGTGACGATCTCGCCCTCGTGGATATCCAGGTCGACGCCCTTCAGCGCTTCGATGGCGCCGTAGTAGGTGCGCACGCCCGAAACGGACAGCATTGCGGTCATTGGGTCACTCCGGTCAGATCCTGGGCGACCTCGGGCGGCAGGCTTTCGTCCTCCTCCTCGCCAAGGTAGGCACGGATGACGGTCGGATCGTTGCGGACCGCTTCCGGTTCGCCGTCCGCGATCTTCCGGCCGTAATCCAGGACGACCACATGGTCGGAAATGGTCATGACGACGCTCATGTCGTGCTCGATCAGCAGCACGCCGATGCCGTGGTTGTCGCGGATGTCGCGCAACAACACGGCAAGCTCCGCGGACTCGCGCGGGTTCAGGCCGGCGGCGGGTTCGTCCAGGCACAGGAGCACCGGGTCGGTGCACATGGCCCGGGCGATCTCCAGCCGGCGCTGGTCGCCGTAGGGCAGGTCGCCCGCGCTGTCGTCGGCCCGGTGGATCAGGTTGATCCGGTCCAGCCAGTACCGGGCCTTTTCCACCGCGGCCTTTTCCGCCCGCCGGTAGGAGGGCAGGCCCAGAATGCCGGTGAACGACCAGCCGGACGCGGCCTGCAATGCGGTGTGCTGGGCCACCACCAGGTTTTCCAGCACGCTCATCCCCTGGAACAGGCGGATGTTCTGGAATGTGCGGGCCACACCGGCATCGCGGGAGATGACGTAGGCTTCCATCCGCTCAAGCTGATGGACCGATCCGCGGCGGTGCAGCGAGAGCCGGCCGGCCGTGGGCTTGTAGAAGCCGGTCAGGCAGTTGAACATCGTGGTCTTGCCGGCCCCGTTCGGGCCGATGACCGCCGTGATCTCACGGTTGTAGGCGGTGAAGCTCACATCGTCGACGGCGACCAGGCCGCCGAACCGCATGGACAGGTGTTCCACGTCCAGAAGCGGCGTGCGCGTGCCGGTGGAGGCCGTGCCCCGGGTGTCGTAGGACCCCATGGCGTTGTGGGTGCCGGTCATCGTTGCGCTCATCGTGCTGCCTCCGGGCGATGCGCCGCGGCTTCGGGCCGGTGGCTTTTCGGGTGCAGTCGCAGGGTCGGTTCGCGGTGGGCGAGCAGGCCGCTCGGCCGCCACAGCATGATCAGCACCATGCCGACGCCGAACGCGAGCATGCGGTACTCGGACAGCTCGCGGAACACCTCGGGCAACCCGATGATCAGCAGCGTGGCGACCACCACGCCGGTCTGGCTGCCCATCCCGCCCAGCACCACGATCGCCAGGATGATGGCGCTTTCGATGAAGGTGAAGCTTTCGGGGCTGATGAAGCCCTGGCGGGTGGCGAAGAAGGCGCCGGCGAAGCCGCCGAACATGGCCGAGATGGCAAAGGCCGCCAGCTTCACGTTGCGCCGGTTGATCCCCAGCGACGTGCAGGCGATGTCGTCCTCACGCAGGGCCTCCCAGGCCCGGCCCAGCGGCAGCTTGCGCAGCCGGAGCGTCACCAGGTTCACGACCAGGGCCAGCGCCAGGATCACGTAGTACAGGAACACCAGCCGCTGGGTGGGGTCGAACTCGATCCCGAACAGGTCGTGGAAGGCGACCTGGCCCTCGGCCGGACGGCGGGTGAATTCCGCGAACCCGAAGAAGTCCGGGCGCGGGATGCCGCCGATGCCGTTGGGGCCGCCGGTCACCTCCGACCAGTTCAGCAGCAGGACGCGGATGATCTCGCCGAAGCCCAGCGTCACGATGGCGAAGTAGTCGCCGCGCAGGCGCAGCACCGGAAAGCCCAGGATGATGCCGGACAGCGCGGCCAGAAGTCCGGTCAGCGGCAGCGCTTCCCAGAAGCCGAGGCCGTACGTCTGCGCGAGCAGCGCGAACGCGTAGGCGCCCACGGCGTAGAAGGCGACGTAGCCGAGGTCCAGCAGGCCGGCCAAGCCGACCACGATGTTCAACCCCCAGCCCAGCATGATGTATGTGAGCAGGAACGTCGCCGCGTCGACCACGCGCCGGTCCGCGAACGGCAGGAACGGCATGGCGATGGCGAAGGCGACGGCAAGCGGGCCGATCAGGATGGACAGGCGCTGCACCTGGGCGGCGACCCGGTCCGACATGCGCGGACCACTGGCCTGGTCGGCGTCCGTTCCGGGGCCGCGCAGCAGGGCGACCAGCGCCAGGATGGCCAGGACGATCCCGCCGCCGAGCGCCACGACCCGCAACGTGTCGCTTGCGAAGGTCATGAACAGGCCTGCGACCGCCAGCAAAATCGACAGCACCAGGGCCGGCAACGCCGCCCCGTCGCGCGTCAGGCGCAGGATGAGGCGGCCGACGAAGACCACCACCACCACGCTCACCACCTCGACAAGGCGGAAGTCGAGGGTCAGGCGCGCCGCTTGGTCCACCGTGCGCATGCCCACCATGGGCAGTGCCACCGCCAGCGCGATCAGGGCCGCCAGGGCGGCATCCTTGAGGGCCCGGGGCCAATCCACCGTCCGCATGGGCTCAGACCTTCTCGATTTCGGGCCGGCCCAGCAGGCCGGAGGGGCGGAAGATCAGAACCAGGACGAGGATGGTGAACACGGCCACCTCGCCGAACTCGCTCTGGAAGTATCCCGCCCACATGGCTTCGATGATGCCGATGATCAGGCCGCCCAGCATGGCGCCGGGCAGCGAGCCGATGCCCCCCAGAACCGCCGCCGTGAACGCCTTGATGCCCGCGATGAAGCCGATGAAGAAGTCGATGACGCCGTAGTACAGCACCACCATGAACCCCGCGACCGCGGCCAGCGACGCGCCGATCACGAAGGTCAGCGAGATCGTGCGGTCCACGTCCACGCCCAGCAGTTCCGCCATCTTGCGGTCCTGCTGCGTGGCGCGCTGCGCCCGGCCCAGCGCCGTGCGCTGGATGATGAAGGTGAAGGCGGCCATCAGAACCACCGTCACCACGATGATGGTGATCTGCAGGTAGCTGATGGAGACGGCGAACCCGTCGGGCCGGCGCCACAGCTCGAACCCACCCTGGATGATGGGGGGCAGCGGCTTCGGGCGCGCGCCCTGCAGCAGCTGCACGGCGTTCTGCAGAAGGATCGACATGCCGATCGCCGAGATCAGCGGCGCCATGCGCGGCGCATTGCGCAGCGGTCGGTAGGCGATGCGCTCGATGGTCCAGCCGTACATGGCGGTGAACGCCATGGCGCAGAGCAGAACCACAAGAAGCTGCAGCGGGACCCATGTGAGGCCGAGCAGCCCCAGCAAGAGGAAGAAGATGACCGACATGAAGGCGCCGATCATATAGACCTCGCCATGGGCGAAGTTGATCATGCCGATGATGCCGTAAACCATCGTGTAGCCGATGGCGATCAGGCCATACACGGCACCGAGCGTTAGCCCATTGATGAGCTGTTGGAGAAAATATTCCATCCCGCCGTGAAACCCCTGCGTTAGCCTTGTACCAGCTATGCGATTTGTTGGGGGCTCGTTTACACCGCGTCTGGAGGGTTCGCAAGCCGAATGGATCGCGAACGGGCGGACTTTCGGCTGTACCGGTCCGGGGTGCGCCCTTTTCCCCGGGAACCCCGCGTTTCTCCGTCCTATCGGCCGGGGGCACCGGGGGGGAGGGCGCGCGCGGGCGGTCCGGAATAGGTCCACACGTGGTCCCGGGGCAGGGGGCCCTTGTTCCGTTCGGGCCGCTGCATCTGTTCCCAGGCGTGGGCGAGGATTCCGACCGAGCGGGACAGCACGAACAGACCGCGGCACATTGGCGCGGGGAAGCCCAGCTCCGTGTAGACGGCGGCCGTCGCCCCATCGATGTTGAGGGGGATGCGTTTGCCGCGGCGGCTGGCGATCCCGTCCTCCATGGCACGGGCAATGGTGGCGGTCCGTCCGTCCACCTCGCCCCGTCGGGCCGCCTCGTCGATGAGTGCCAGCAGGCGGGGCGCGCGGGGATCGACGGGGTGGAAGCGGTGGCCGAAGCCCGGCACGTGCCGTCCGCCCGCGGCCGCGAAACGGTCGAGCACGGCCGCCGCGGCCGCATCCGCCGTCCGTCCGCCATCCATGCCGGCCAGCGCCTCGGCATACAACTCCGCCGCCTGTTCGCCCGCACCGCCGTGAACGTCCCCCAGGACGTTGACGGCCGACGCCATGGCACTGTTCAGGCCGACCCCGCAGGTGGCCGCCATCCGGGCGATGGCAATGGACGGCGCCTGTGGGCCATGGTCCACGGCGGCCGCCAGCGCGGCGCCCAGCAGGTCCGCCTGCGCGTCCGTCGGCAGGTCGCCACGGACCATCAGCCAGATCATGGCGGGGAAGCTGACCCGGCCGATCAGATCCTCGATGGCGTAGCCGCGCAGGCGGATCATGCCGGGTTGCATTTCGATGATGGCGGTGGACCACCAGTCCTCGGCGGTGTTGCCGCCGGTCGTGTCGGGATCGGTCACGGGACGTCTCCTCTGTCGACGTTGGGGGGAGGCCGCCGACCCCGTATTCCGTCCGGCGGTATCAGACGGCTCCGGCCGCGCGCAGGGCGGCGGTCTCGTCGGCGGTGAAGCCGGCCTCCGCCAGGATCGCATCCGTGTCCTGGCCGAGGGCCGGCGGCGGGATGTCCGGGGCGGCCCCTTCGCCGTCCACCGCGAACCCGGCCCGCACGACGGTCACGCCGCGGTCGAGCCCCTCCACCGCATCGAACCGGCGCAGCATCCGACGCTCCTCCACCACCGGTTCGGCCAGCACCTGCGGCACCGACAGGATCCGGCCGGCGGGGACCCCGGCCCGGTTCAGCCGCACTTCCCAGGCGCCGGCGCTGTCGGCGGCGAGGGCCGCCTCGATCTCGTCGCGCAGGACGTAGCGGTTCCGTTTGCGCGCCTCCCGGTCGGCAAAGCGCGGGTCCGTCCTCAGCTCCGGCCGGCCGATGACATCGCACAGCGTTTCGAACTGGACCTGCTGGTTGGCGGCGATGTTCAGCAACCCGTCCGCCGTCCGGAACGCGCCGGAGGGCGCGGCGGTGGCATTCTCGTTGCCCATGGGCTGCGGCTCGACACCGGCGATCAGGTGGTTGGAGACCGGCCAGCCCATGGCCGCCACCGTCGCCTCCAGCATCGACACGTCCAGGAACGCGCCGCCGCCGCCCCGCGCCACCCGGTTCAGCGCGGCCGCGACGGCGAAGGCCGCCGTGAGGCCGCCGATCGTGTCGCAGATCGGGAAGCCGACGCGCAGCGGGGCGCTGGCCGCGTCGCCGGTGATGCCCATGACGCCCGACAGGCCCTGGACGATCTGGTCGTAGGCGGGGTTGTCGCGCAGCGGGCCGGTCTGGCCGAAGCCGCTGATGGCGCAATAGACCAGTTCCGGCCGGACCGCACGCAGCGTGTCGTACCCGACGCCCAGCCGGTCCATGACGCCGGGCCGGAAATTCTCCACCACCACGTCGGCCTTGGCCGCCAGCCGCAGGAAGGCGGCCCGGCCCTGCGGGTGCTTGAGGTTGACGGTGATCGACCGCTTGCCGGCGTTCTGCGCCAGGAACGAGGCGCCCATCAGCCGGCGGTTGAGCGCGGGATCGGCGCCGAGCTGGCGGGCGAGGTCGCCGCTGCCCGGCACCTCCACCTTGACCACGTCGGCCCCGGCCTGCGCGAACTGGTAGCAGCAGAACGGCCCGGCCAGCACATTGGTGAGGTCGAGGACCCGGACCCCTTCCAACAGCCGCATGCCGGGCGCGGCCATGGCCGCGCCTCAGCCCGTCCAGCCGTACCGCGACCGCGCGGCCTCGGCCGTGACCAGCCCATCGCGCACGTCGCGTGCGACGTCGTCGGGGGCCCGCCGCGCCGGGTCGCCCAGGCCGGCGCCGCCCGGCGTGCGCACCACCAGCCGCTCGCCGGCCGGAACGGTCTGGAACCCCTTGCCGCGCAGCTTCTCGCCCGAGCCCAGGGTCAGTTCCCCGGCGGCACCGTCCTGCCCGCCGTCCGCACCGCGGGCCGGATTTTCGATCCGGTCGAAGGCGGCGAGCAGCGTCATCGGTTCGCCGTTGGCGGTCGAAATCTCGATCACCTGGCCGTGGCCGCCCTGGTGTTCGCCCGCACCGCCGCTGTCCGGCCGGTATTCCTTGCGCCAGAACACCAGCGGGGCGATCGCCTCGGTCACCTCGACCGGCGTGCCCTTGACGCCCGAGGGGAAGGCGGTGGCCGAAAGCCCGTCCAGCCCCGGCCGTGCGCCGGTCCCGCCGTTGGAGGTGACCGTGACCGCGAAACCGTAGGCGGCCCGGTTGGAGCCGTGCGTCCGCGCCTCGCCGCGCAGGGTGATGTTCCACAGGCACGAGGTGCCCTCGGCCGGCACCCGCTCGGGCACCGCCTGGCGCAGGCAGCCGAACACCACGTCGGGCAGCATCTGGCCGATCAGGTGCCGGGACGAGACCGGCGCCGGCGGCAGGGCGTTCAGGATCGTGCCTTCGGGGGCGGACACCGTGAACAGCGACAGCGAGCCCGCATTGTTGGGCACGTCCGGTGCGGCGACGCAGCCCAGGCCGAACACGGTGTAGGCGGTGGTATAGGCCAGCGGCACGTTGATGCCGAAGCGGGACTGGCCGCTCGTCCCTTCGTAGTCCACGTGGATGCCGTCGTCGCTCACCGTGGTCCGGGCCACCAGCTCCACCGGGAAGTCGTAGCCGTCCACCCGCATCCGGTAGGACCAGCTTCCCTTCGGCAACTCGGCAAGCGCCGCCAGAACGCCCGCGCGGGACCGTTCCAGGATGTAGGCCCCCAGCTCGTCCAGGCTGTCCAGCCCGTACTCCCCCATCATCTCGGACAGGCGCTTGCAGCCGATGTCGTTGCACGCCGCCAGCGAGTAGACGTCGCCCTCGGCCTCGACCGACAGGCGCGAGTTGGCGCGCACCAGCGCCAACAGCGTTTCGTTCATCCGCCCCTGGTCGGCGAGCTTCAGGAACGGGATCGAAAGGCCTTCGGCGAACACATCGTTGGCGTCCGGGCCGAACCCGATGCCGCCGATGTCGGTCACATGGCTGGTGCAGGCGAACAGGCCCACGAACCGGCCCTTGTGGAAGGCCGGCGTGGTGACCACGAAGTCGTTGAGGTGGCCGGTGCCCCGCCACGGGTCGTTGGTGATGTAGACATCGCCCGGCTTCATGGTTTCGGCCGGGAAATGCGCCAGGAAATGCCGCACGCTTTCGGCCATCGAATTCACATGGCCCGGCGTGCCGGTGACGGCCTGGGCCAGCATACGGCCCTTCGTGTCGAAGACGCCGGCCGACAGGTCGCCGCATTCCCGCACGATGGGGCTGAACGCGGTGCGGATCAGAACCTGCGCCTGCTCCTCCACCACCGCCACCAGGCGGTTCCACATGATCTGCAGGTCGATGCGGCCGAGTTTGGAGGCGGTCATGGGGGCCTTCCTACGGGGTGCGGGTCCGGGACGGTCGGGTGGGCGCATACGGCCACCTCAACCGCCCGCCTTGCGTTGGAGCACGATGTAGCCGTGGCCGTTCAGCCGGGCGTCGAAGCGGGCGGTGACGTAGGTGGAGGTCTCGTCCTCCACGATCAGCGCCGGGCCGGGGACGGTGCTGCCGGGGCGGAGGTCCGCCCGGCGGTGGACCGCCACCTCGACGAACCGCTCGGTCGTCGCGTCGAACACCCGCCGGGTGCCGGACGGCCGGGCGGCCGGAGCCGCGGCGCCCGTGTCACCGGGCACCGGGGCGGGCTTGGCGGACGGTGCGGACAGGGACAGCGTCCAGGTCATCGCCTCGGCCTCGACCGTCGGGATGGTGCGGCCGAATTGGGCGCGGTACTCGGCCTCGAACGCGGCCTTCAGGGTTTCGCGGTCGTCATGGCCCAACCGGCGCGCGGGCACCGGCACCACGATCTCGTGCCCCTGGCCGCGGTAGCGCATGAACACGGTGCGGGTTTCGATCAGGTCGGTGCCGGGGGCGGCACGGCGGACGACGTCCTCCGCCTCGGCCCGCATGGCCTCGAACACCGCGTTCACGGCATCCGCGTCGAAGGCGTCCAGCGGCATGTAGCGCGAGCGCACGACCTCGTAGGCGACCGGCGCGCGCAGGAAGCCGATGGCCGAGCCCACGCCGGCGCCGGTCGGCACGATCACCCGCTCGATCCCCAGCTTTTCCGCCAAGCGGGCGGCGTGCAGCGGGGCCGCCCCGCCGAAGGCGATCATGGTGTGGTCGGTCAGCGCCTCGCCGGTCTCGGCCGCGTGGACGCGGGCGGCGTTGGCCATGTTCTCGTCCACCACCTCGGCGATGCCGTGGGCGCCGCCGGCCGCGTCCAGGCCCAGCGGCCCGCCGACCACCTGCTCGACGGCGCGGGCCGCCGCATCCGCGTCCAGGGCCATTTTGCCGCCCGCGAAATGGGCCGGGTCGATGCGGCCGAGCGTCAGGTCGGCGTCGGTGACGGTCGGATTCGTCCCGCCGCGGCCATAGCAGGCGGGGCCCGGTTCCGACTGGGCGCTTTCCGGACCGACGGCAATCCGGCCCAGCCGGTCCACGTGCGCGATGGACCCGCCACCGGCACCGATCTCGATCATTTCGATCACCGGGATGCGGAGCGGCAGGCCGGAGCCCTTGGTGAAGCGGGCCGCCCGGTCGACCTCGAAGGTGCGGGCGGTCCGCGGGGCCATGTCGTGGATCAGGCAGACCTTGGCGGTGGTGCCGCCCATGTCGTAGCTGACGACACGCCGCTCGCCGCATTCGGCGGCCACCCAGGCGGCCAGGATGGCGCCGCCGGCCGGGCCCGATTCGACCAGGCGGATCGGAAAGCGGATGGCGGTCTCGATGGCGGTCAGGCCGCCGCCCGACGTGATCAGGAACACCGGGCACGCCACGCCCATGGCGGCCAAGTCCTTTTCCAGGCGCTTCAGGTACCGGGCCATCAGCGGCTGGACGTAGGCGTTGGCCACGGTGGTGGAGAAGCGCTCGTACTCCCGCACCTCGGGGCAGACCTCGGCCGACAGGCTGATGGACACGTCGGGCAGGGCGCGCGCCAGGATTTCGCGCGTCCGCTCCTCGTGGGCGGGATTGCGGTAGCTGTGCAGATAGCCGACCGCCACCGCCTCGACGCCCTCGCGCTCCAGGACCGGAACCAGGGCGCGCACGCCGGCCTCGTCCAGCGGCACCCGCTCGCGCCCTTCGGCGTCGGTGCGCTGGGCGACCGTCAGGCGCAGCGAGCGCGGCACCAGATGCCGCGGCTTGATCAGCATCAGGTCGTACTGGGCGAACCGGCTTTCGGTGGCGATGTCGATGACGTCGCGGAAGCCCTCGGTGGTGACCAGGGCGGTCTTGGCGCCGCGCCGCTCGATGATGGCGTTGGTCGCCAGCGTGGTCCCGTGGATCACCAGGTCCAGGTCACCCGGCGACAGGCCCGCCTGGGCCAGTGCGGTCCGGATGCCGTTCAGCACGCCCTGTTCGGGCGCGCGCGGCGTGGTCAGGACCTTGGCGGTCGCCCGCCGTCCGTCGCCGTATTCCAGTGCCACATCGGTGAAGGTGCCCCCGATATCGACGGCAAGTCGGTTCGCCATGCTCCCCCCGGCTGTGTCCGGGACCTTGTCGCATCCGCCCGGACTTGCCGTGCAGTGAAGCAGCACAGCGGCCTTCCCGGCAAGGGGGCGGGCGCAACCTCCCGCTCCCCCGCGTGGGGCTCGCCGGATGCCTTACCCGAACCGGCCCGGCGACAGCGCGGCGGCGGTAATGCCGAGGTCTTCCAGATCGCCGGGCACCGGCCGGCGGTCGACCAGCGCGGCGGCGATGCGGGCCAGCGCATGGCAGGTCTGGAAGCCATAGCCGCCCTGGCCGCCCAACCAGAAGAAGCCGGGCACGCCGGGATCGAATCCGACCACGGGGATCTTGTCCGGGGCGAAGGTGCGCAGGCCGGCCCAGCTGTGGGAGATACGGCCCACCCGCAGGGTCGTCGCCGTTTCCACCCGGTCGGCGGCGATGGCGATGTCCAGCTCCTCGGGCTGGGCATCGGTGGGAGGGCTCGGCGTCTCGTCGGCGGGGGAGGCCAGCAGCTTGCCCGCGTCCGGCTTGAAGTAGAAGGTTTCCTGGGCGTCGATGACCATCGGCCAGAACCGGCTGTCCACCTCGGCCGGCGGGTCGAACAGCAGGGCCGTGCGCCGCTTCGGCACCAGTCCCACCGGGCGGGCCCCGGCCATTTCGCCCAGCACGTCGCACCAGGCGCCGGCCGCGTTCACCACCACGTCCGCCCGCACCCCGTCGCCCAGGTCCGTTCCCGGACGGATGGCCAGCCGCCAGCCGTCCCCGTCGCGGGTCAGGCCGGTCACCTCGGCGTCGGTCACCACCCGGCCGCCGCGGGCGCGGAAGGCGCGCAGGAAACCGGCGAGCAGGCCATGGGTCTCGATGTCCTGGGCGTCGGGTTCCAGGACGCCGCCGCCGGTGACCGCCTCGTCCCGCAGCACGGGCACCCGCGTCTTCGCCTCGGCCGCGGAGATGCGGCGCACGCTGGGGACCAGCCGGTGCCCCGCCTCGGCCAGCTCGTCCATCACCGCGGCCGCCTCCACGGAGCCGACATGCATGGCGCCGCGGGGCGTCAGGATCTCATGGTCGGTGAAGCCGGCCGGCGGGGCCGCCAGGAAGGCGCGGCTGCCCACCGAAAGGGCCCGCACCATGGCGTTGCCGTAGGTCTCGGAAAACAGGGCCGCCGACCGGCCGGTGGCGTGGTAGCCGGGCTGCGCCTCGCGTTCCAGCAGGAGCACGCGGCGCGTCCGGCCGTCCGCCGCTTCGGCCATGGCCCAGGCCGCGGAGGCGCCGGCGATGCCGCCGCCGACCACAACGATGTCGTACCGATCCATTGCGCCCCTCCACCGGCTAGCCCGAAAGTTCGGCGGAAAGTCGTCGGGACAAGGGGCGCGGTCAAGGCCTGTGGTGACCTAGTGGCTCGGTGCCAGCACCTCGTCCCAGTTGCGCCCGTCGTTGCGCAGCAGCGTCAGCAGAAGATGGCGGTCCGTCGTTTCGCTGCGCAATTCCTCCAGGAATTCGGTGTCGTCGACCAAGGGCACACCGGCCGCACGCAGGCGGGCGAGGTCGGGCGGGGGCGGCACGGGCAGGTCCACCTCCTCGACCGGATGGGGCATCGCGCGCAGGATGGCGCGGACCCCTTCCGCGGCCGGCCGGAGGGCCAGGGGATGAAGCCGCGCCTCCGGCTTCAGGCCGTAGCGCAGGATGCTCAACGTGTCGGCCAGCACCGCCACCTGCACCGTCAGGGACAGGCGGCGTTCGATGGCGTGCATGTGCTGGAGCGCCGGGTAGGCCAGTTGCAATTCGGCCTGGAGCATCAGCGGGGCGGCCAGCGCCTCCAGGTGGCGGCCCAGCGCCTCGATCCCGCCGTTCGGCCACGCGCCCAGCACGATGTCTTCCGCCGTGTCGCCCAGGCTGGCGATCAGCAGGGCCAGCCGCCGTTTCTCGGCGACGGCGCCCAGGACGGGCACGATGTAGGTGATGGCCAGGGTCACGGCCAGCAGGCCGTTTCCGACGCACAGGATCGTGGCCATCTGCCAGCCGGCGGTGACGGCGCGGTAATCGCCCACGCCCAGCGTGAACAGGGTGAAGCCGGCATAGTAGATCCGCGCCGCGACGCCCGCCGGCTGGTTGGTCGCGCTCTCCACGATGGCATCGCCGGCCGCCAGGAAGATCAGCGACCAGCCCAGCATCAAAAGCAGCACCCAGAGGATCCCGGTCCATGCCAGCAGCATCGCCCCGGCCTGCGACAGCAGCCGGTGGTTCGCCCGGCGGTGGTGCGCCGAGACCAGCCTGTTCCAGAGCCAAGCGTTCAGTTTGCCGGTGACCGGCCCGGCGCCGCGCATGGTCAGGGTCGTGCGGAAGATGTCGGCAACCGCCAGCACGACGATCGCCATGCCGGCGACCAGGACCGGGATGCTCAACACCGGCTCCGCCGCGTCCCGAGCCGTTTCCCCGCCCACCACACGGCACCGGCGGCGGCCGCGACGGTCCCCCATTTCAGCGCCCAGGTCACCCGGCGGGCGGGCCGCGCGGTTGCCGGATCGATCAGCCCGGCCGCACGGACCAGACGCGGCATGAAGCCGGGCGGACCGTCGTCCAGGTCGATCACCCCTTTCCCACGGCGATGGCGCAGACGGTCGAAGACCCGCGACAGGCGGGGCTCGGCATCGAACGCGCGGCGGACGGTTTCCGGCGTGACCCCCATGTGGTCGGCCCACAGGCGGCAGCAGACATCACGGATCGCCGCGGCCGTGGAGTCGTCCGGATGCTCGGCCTGGATCGCCACGTCCAACTCGCTGTCGAAGCCCATGGAGCGTTCCGCCAGGTTCGACGACCCGAGGCGCAGGAACACGCCGTCGATGATCGTCACCTTGGAGTGAACGACGACGAACCCGCCGTCCGAGGCGACGGGCGCCAGCGCCCGGAGCCGGCCATGGCGGTCGGCGGCACGCAGCCGCGCCAGCAGTTCGGACCGCAAAGGGTCGATGCCGAGGCGGTCGAAGTAGCTGGGGCTGTGCAGCGAGCACATCAGCACCACGTCCGGCCCGTCCGGCTCTTCCAACCGGTTGGCCAGCAGGTCCGCGACCCGGCGCGAGGCGAAGTACTGGCTTTCCAGGTAGATCCACCGCTTCGCCCGGGCGATCGAGGCCATGTACAGCGCCTCGACCTCGCGCACCTCGTCCTGGTTCCCCCAGGCCGGATGGGTGCGGGCGACCGCCACCTCCACCCGGCGGAAATCAGGTGCCACATGGCTTGGCCAGGGTGATGGGCTTGGCCAGGGTGATGGCGGATCCGACGACGTCCGGTCCGTTGACGGGGACCCGGAAGGCGGTGGCGGCGCGGCCAATTGCCGGCCGGTGGCGTTGGCCCACCGGTCGCGGGCCAGTTCGCCCAGTGTCCGGGCGATGGGGCCCTCCAGCACGATCCCCACATCGTGCCTGGGGCCGAAGGTGCCGCCGCCCGGCAGGCGGCGCCGCGCGTCGTGCGGGCGGTGGGCGGGCGTATCCCAACGGTCCACCGCGAAGTCGATGCCGCCGCACAGCGCGACCCGGTCGTCCACCACCAGCAGCTTCTGGTGCTGGGTGGCGCCCAGCGGATGCCGGTCGTCCAGGTGGTAGTGCATCCGCGGGTTGGTGAACAGGTTCTGGAGCCGCAAGGGGACCATCGGGAACCGCAGGGCCACCGGCAGGTACATGTTCCATTTCAGCACATGCACGGTCAGTTCCGGGCGCGCATCCGCCAGGGCCTGGAGGATCTGGCCCAGCCGGTCGTGGTCGTCGTGCAGCCCGTTCTGCGGTTCCAGCCGCGTGCGCGGGTCGAAATCCCAACCCAGCAGGATGATCTGGTGCCGTGCGCCCAACAGCGCCGCCTTGGCCGCGCGGAAATAATCCGCCGCATCGATCAGGACGGCGGCACGGTCCGCGCGCTCCACGCGCCAGCAGGTGTTGCCCGGCTCGAACAGCGGGCCGACCGTGTCCAGGGGGGCCGCATCCAGGGGGCCCGCATCCAGGGGGGCCGTGTCCGGAAAGCCCGGGCGCAACCGGAGAAGGACGGGCGAAGTCGTATCGGGCTCGGCTGGATCGGGGAGCCGCTTGAGGAGTCTGGTCATTGGCCCTCGGCACTGGAAAACCGTAACGCGAACGGCCCGGTGGCATTGTTGGTTGCAGGCCGGCGGCCTGGAGACCATGGAGCGGGAACCCCCGCCGCCGGTTCCTGTTGGCATCGAACTCCACATCGTCCGGCAATTTTTATTGGGGGAGCGCCTGTATGGCCCGCGTCACGGTCGAGGACTGCACCGACAAGATCGCCAACCGTTTCGAACTCGTCATGATCGCGTCCCAGCGGGCGCGGCAACTGTCCGCAGGCGCTCCACTGGTCGTGGAGCGCGACGACGACAAGAACGCGGTGGTTGCGTTGCGCGAGATCGCGGCCGCGTCCGTCGCCTATGACAAGTTGCGCGAGGCGCTGGTGAACGGCCATCGCCGCGACCACGACGCCGACGCACCGCCGGCCGACGATGTCCAGGATCTGCTGGAAGAGGCCCAGGGGCTCATGGGGCCGGCGCCCACGTCCCTGAACGACGGCCTCGGCGAAGGCGGCATCGAGGACGACGAGGTCACCGAGGACGAGAACGCCGCCGACCACATGGAGGATTTGCCCGGCGACATGGACGGGGATCACGGCAACCTCGTCGACCGCAACGTGGTCGATTCCGGTCGCGCCTACAATCCGGACGAGATCCACGAGGACATGCAGCGGCCGGCCGACGACCGGCGCCGGTGACGCAGCGCCGGGCATAAGGGCTCCGGCACTTCACCGGAGGACATTTCGCGGCGACTTCCGCGCCGGCCAACCGTTTTCCTTTCGTTCCCGCCGCCCCGCCGTATGATGTCGCTCTTTCGTGGATCGGGGCAGGCGGGACGGCATGCGCATCCTCCATACGGCCGACTGGCACCTCGGGCGCACCTTGTTCGAGGCCAAACTGCTGGACGACCAGGCGTACGCGCTGGACCGGCTGCTGGAGATGGTCGCCGAAACCCGGCCGGACGCGGTGGTGGTCGCGGGCGACCTGTTCGACCGGCCTGTGCCGCCCGCCGACGCCGTGCGTCTTCTGGACGAGACGTTCCGGCGCATCGTGCTGGGGCACGGCATCCCCGTGGTCGCCATTGCCGGCAACCACGACAGTGCCGAGCGCATCGACTTCGGCGCCTCGCTGCTGTCCGCCGGAAACCTGCACATCCGCGGCTTGGCCGCCCTGGATTGCGCGCCGGTGGTGCTGGCCGACGTCCACGGGCCCGTGCATCTCCATCCCGTCCCCTATGCCGAGCCGGTGGCCGTGCGGGCATTGCTGGGAGCGGAGCCGTCCGGACAGGCGCGGATCGATTGCCACGACGCGGCGATGGACGCGCTTTGCGACCGCATCCGGGCCGCCCGTCCCGCCGGCGTGCGGTCGGTCCTGGTGGCCCATCCGTTCGTGGCCGGCGGACTGGAAAGCGAGTCCGAGCGGCCGCTGGCCCATGTCGGCGGGGCATCGGCGGTGCGGCCGGCCACACTGGCGGGATTCGACTACGTGGCGCTCGGCCACTTGCACCGCCCGCAGACGATTGGATCCGGGGCGGGGGCGGCGATCCGCTATTCGGGGTCCCTCCTGAAATATTCACCGAGCGAAATCGGCCACGCGAAATCCGTGTCCCTGGTTGAACTGGGGGCTCCGGGCACGCCACCGCGGATCGAGGAGATGCCGCTGGTCCCCCGCCGCGACCTTCGCCGGATCGAGGGGCGGCTCCAGGATCTGCTGGACACGCCGCCGCCCGGCAACCGCGAGGATTACCTGGTGGTCCGGCTGACCGACCGCGGTCCCGTGTTCGATGCCATGGCCAAGCTGCGGCAGGTCTACCCAAACGCCCTGACCATCGAGCGCCTGGACCCGCAGGCGGCCCCCGGAACGTCGGGCGTTTCGCGCACCGACCATCGCCGGCAGGAGCCGCTGGACCTGTTCGCGGCCTTCTGGTCCGAGGCCATGGGCGAGGAGCTCGGCCCGGCCGAGCGGCAGGCGTTCCGGGCGGCCCTGGCCGACGAGCCCGAGGCCCACGTGGGCGGCGCGTCCCGACCCGTGGGCCGGAACGCCGCTTCGGTGGAGCCCGTCTGATGCGTCCGCTCCGTCTGGTCCTGACCGCCTTCGGGCCCTTCGCCGGCAGCCAGGAGGTGGATTTCCGGCTGTTGCGCGACCTCCGCCTGTTTTTGATCAACGGGCCGGTCGGCGCGGGCAAGACCACGGTCCTGGACGGGATCTGCTATGCGCTCTATGGCGAAAGCTCGGGCGAGGAGCGGCAGCACTTCCACTTGCGCAGCCATCTGGCGCCCGGCGACCGGGCCACCGAGGTGGTGTTCGACTTCGCCGTCGGCGAGCGGGCCTATCGCGTGCAGCGCCGGCCCGAGCAGGAACGCGCCAAGCAGCGCGGTCAGGGGACCACCCGCGTCCCCGCCGAGGCCGCCCTGTGGGACCGCACCGGTTGCCGCGACGACGTCGAGGAGGGCAAGCCCCTCGCCGCGCGCGTGCGCGAGGTGGACGAGGCGGTGGCGAACCTGCTGGGCTTCACCGCGGCCGAGTTCCGGCAGGTCGTGATGCTGCCCCAGGGCCGGTTCCGGGAAATGCTGGCGGCGGATTCCGGCGACCGCGAGAAGATCCTAAAGGTTCTGTTCCAGACCGGCCGCTATGCCGAGATCGAACAGCGGCTGAAGGACAAGGCCAAGGCGGCGCGCGTCCGGCTGGAGTCCCTCGCCCGGCACGAGCAGGCCGTGCTGGCCCAGGCCGGGGCCGAAAGCCTGGACGAGATCCGCAACCGGATGGCCGATCTGGACCGCACCATTGCCCAGGCCGAAGGGGCGGTTGCGACCCTGCGCGGCGACGCCGAGCTGCGGCGCAAGGCCGTCGAGGACGCCGCCCGGCTGGCCGAACAGTTCCAGGCGCTGGACCGGGCGGAGGCGGAGCGCGCGGCGGTGGAGTCGGAGCGCCCCGGTCATGCGGCGCGCGAGGCCGAGCTGGCCGCCGCCCGCCGCGCGGCGCACATCCGCCCGGTCGAGGTGGCGTTTGCCCGCGCCGCGGCGGAGGCCGACCGGGCCCGGACCGACGCCGAAGCCGCAACGGCGGCCCTGGAGGCCGCGCGTGCGACCGCGACCGCGGCGGAGGCCGCGCGCACGGCGCAGGAGGCCCGGGAGCCCGAGCGCATCCGCGCGGCACAGCGTTTGGCCGAACTGGAAGCCCATCATCAGCGCATCGCCCAACTGGACGCCCTGCACCGGGAGGCCAAGGCCGCCGCCGACGCCGTCATGCGGGCCGAGCAGGGCTTGGCCATGGCCGATGCCCGGCTGGTGGAGGCGGACCGGTCGGCCCCGGAGGCCCGCGCCCGGCTGGCGGCGGTTGAACGGGCCGCGGCCGGCCTGGACGGGGCCCGCCTGCGCCTGGACGAGGAAGGGCGGCGCCTGCGCCAGCGGACGGTTTTGGCCGAGGCAACCGAGGCGCTGGCCGCCCTCGACATGCGGCTCGAAGCCGGGCGCATGGCACTCGCCGCGGCGGAGGCCGCCCACGGACAGGCCGACGACGCCCTGAGGCGGACCGAGCGGGCCTGGTTGGATGGCCAGGCGGCGCTGTTGGCCGCGCGCCTGCGCGACGGCGAACCCTGTCCCGTCTGTGGGGCGGTGGATCATCCGGCGCCGGCGGGATCGGCCGGACATGGGGCCGCATCCGGCATGCCGACGGAACCGGGGGCCGAACAAGCCGTCGAGGCTGCCCGTGCGGCCCTGGCTGCCGCAGCCAAGCGGGTCCACGACGTCCGGGCCGGAATCGTGAAGGTGGAGGCGGAGCGGCAGGCGAAGGCCGATCGGATCGCCCAGGCAATGGAAGCCTTGGGCCCGGATGCGGCGGCCGATCCGGCCGATCTCGCCCGGCGCGAGACGGAGGCGCGGCGGGCACTGGACACGGCCGAAGCGGCGGTGCGCGGTCTGGCCGCGGCCCGTGATGCCGCCGACCGGGCCGAGGCGGCGCTGACCGCGGCACGGGCGCAGCGGCAGACGGCGGCCGGGGCCTTGTCCGAGGCGCGCATGACGGAGGCCGCCGCCAGGGCCAGGGTTGAGGAGCGCCTGCAACAGGTGCCGGTGGAACTGCGGGCCGGCGGTGCGCTGGCCGCCGCGCTGGCGGCCGCCCGGCGCGAGGCCGACCGGCTGAAGGCCGACCTGGACGGTGCCCGCAAGGCCGCGGCCGAGGCCAACGAACGCAAGGCCGCCGCCGCCGCGCGCGACGATGCCACGCGCGAGGCGTTGGCACGGGCCCTCGCCGCGCGGGACGAGGCGTTGGAGGTCTTCAATGCGGCCTTGCCGGCCCAGGGCTTTGCCGACGCCGATGCCTACCGGCGGGCCGTGCGCGATCCGGCGGCCGTCCCGATCCTCGAAGCGGGTGTGGAGGGGTTCCGGCGGCGGGATGCGGCTTCGGCGGCGGCGCTGGACGGGGCGCGGGCGGCGGTGGCCGGACGGGAGCGCCCCGACATGGCCGCCCTCAGACTGGCCCATGCCGATGCCCAGCAGGCGGTCCAGGCCCGGCATGCCGAGGTGGTGCGGGCCGGCGAGCAACGCCGGCTGCTGGACCGGGCGGTGCAGGCGCTGGGGGAATTGGCTGCCGCGCGGGCCGACGGCGAGGCCGAATGGTCCACGGTTCAGCGGCTGGCGGACGTGGCGAACGGTGCCAACCCGCTGGGGCTGTCATTCCAGCGTTTCGTGCTGGGAGCGTTGCTGGACCAAGTCCTGGAATCGGCCAACCGCCGGCTCCAGGTGATGAGCCGCGGCCGCTACGGCCTGCGCCGGGCGGAGGAGGCGGAACGCGGGCGGCGCAAGGCTGGGCTCGACCTGGATGTGCTGGACAGCCACACCGACCGTCCGCGCTCGGTCCGCACCCTGTCGGGCGGCGAGGGCTTCCTGGCGGCCCTGTCGCTGGCTCTGGGGGTGGTGGATGTGGTCCAGGCCTATGCCGGTGGCATCCGCGTGGACACCCTGTTCATCGACGAAGGATTCGGCAGCCTGGATTCGGACGCGCTGGACTCGGCGCTACAGGCGCTCCTGGACCTGCAGTCCAGTGGACGCCTGGTGGGCGTCATCAGCCATGTCGGCGATCTGAAGGAGCGCATCGCCGCCCGGCTGGACGTGGCCAAGAGCCCGTCCGGCAGCCGCGCGGCGTTCCTGGTTCCCTGAGGGCCGCACCCGGGCAACGGTCGGGGGCGGCCGGGGCCCCCGTCAGGCGGTCTGGAAGTTCAGCAGCCTGTCCACGTCCACGACCACCAGCAGGCGGTCCTGCAGGCGGTAGATGCCGTTCGACACCTCGCGCCAGGTCAACTCCATGGTGGAGGGGTTGGCCTCGTAGTCGGTGGCCTTGAGGGTCATCACCTCGCCCACCTGATCGACCTGCAGGCTGTACAGGTCGCCATGGTGCTCGACGACCACGCTCATGGACGGTTTGCCGTCGTCGCGGGGCGGCAGGCCCAGCCGGCATCGGACGTCGATGGCGGTGACGATGCGGCCGCGCAGGTTGAGCGAACCGAGCACTTCCGGCGGGGCCAGCGGCACGCGGGTGATCTGCTGCGGTCCCAGGATGTCCTGCACCCGAAGCACGGGCAGGCCGAGGAGCTGGTCGCCGATCAAGACGGTGACGTAGTCGGCGGTGACATCCGCCGACGCCCTGCCGTCGCTCTTCCGAAGCTTGCCCTTGTCGCTTGTCGCGACCAGACGCCCGCTCATTCGCCCCTCCGTCCTCGTCCGGCCCTGGCCGGTCCTTTGGAGTAACTGAATCGGGGGTTGCGTTGCAAGTGGGGGTCGGTACACCACTGGAACGCCGCAACCGCCAATCACCCGTTTACGATCAACTCGCTGCAATTTCGTTAAAGGGCCCGTCCGTGCGGCAAGTCCGGGAGATGTGGGAGACAGCGCCCCACTGGCGGGGGGGGATCGGTGTACCGCCCGGGCACGGCCCGGTCCGATGGATCGGGTGCCCGTGTCCTATCTGCTTGTTCGGCAGGGCAAATCCTCCGCTCGGGCGGTTCCGCCCGGGCGGAATTTGCCCTAGGCTTCCCCCTGGATCGAACGAGGATCGAACATGTCGAAGCCAGCCCGTGCGGCGCTGCGCGGCGTCTATGCCGCCGCCGTGACACCGTTCACCGCCGACCTGGAGCCCGACCTTCCGGCCTTCGTCGCCCATTGCCGCTGGCTGCTGGACAATGGGTGCGACGGGTTGGCGCCATTGGGCACCACCGGCGAGGCCAGCTCCATGTCCACCGACCAGAAGCTCCGGCTTCTGGAAGCGCTGGTGCTCGCCGGGCTGCCGGTCGAGCGCATGATCGTGGGCACCGGCACGCCGGCCTTGGCCGAGACCGTCGTGCTGACCCGGCGGGCGCGCGCCATGGGGTTCGGCGGGGTGCTGGTCCTGCCGCCGTTCTATTACAAGAACCCGCCCGAGGACGGTCTCTATGCCTTCTTCAGCGAGGTGATCGAGCGCACCGGCGACGAGAACCTTTGCCTCTACCTCTATCATTTCCCGCAGATGTCGGGGGTGCCGATTACCCCGTCGCTGATCCGGCGCCTGCGCACCCGCTACCCGGACATTGTGGCCGGGCTGAAGGACAGTTCGGGCGACTGGTCCAACACGGCGGCGATCCTGGCGGAGAATCCGGGGTTCGGCGTGTTCTCGGGTTCGGAACAGTACCTGGCCGACAATTTGCAAGCGGGCGGGGCGGGTACCATTTCCGCCACCGTCAACGTCACGGCCCCCCATGCGGCGCGAGTGTTCGCGGGATGGCAGTCCGGCGATGTGGCCACAATCCAAGCCGAATTGACCGAAGCGCGCCTCGCCATCCAGAAGTTTCCACTGGTGGGCGCGCTCAAGGCCGTGAAGGCGGTCGCGACGGGCGACGGCTCGTGGAACCGCACCCTGCCGCCGTTGCGGCCGCTGCCCGAGGCCGATGCCCGTGCGTTGCTGGAGTCGTTGCGCGACCTGCCGGCGGCCCGGCGGGCATTGGCCCAGGCCTGAGGCGGAGTGTGTGCGGGCGGATCGTCCGGGCTCGTCGGTCGGTTCTGAACCCATCCTTGTCCCGTTCCCCGGCAGTTAGAGCGTGTCCATGAGCCCCGTCTTGTCGCCCGCTGGCGAATTCATCCTGACCAACGCCCGCGTGGTGCTGCACGACCGGGTGCTGCAGGGAACCGTGCATGTGGCCGGCGGCACGATCCGGGCGGTGGACGAGGGGGCGAGCCAGGTCCCGTGGGCGGTGGACCTGGAAGGCGACCTGCTGCTGCCGGGGCTGGTGGAGATCCACACCGACAATCTGGAACGGCACATGCAGCCGCGGCCGTCGGTCTATTGGCCGTCCAGCGTGGCGGCGGCCCTGGCCCATGATGCCCAGGTGGTCGCGGCCGGGATCACGACCGTGTGCGACGCCGTCGCGGTGGGCGAATACCGCGAGGGCGGGGCGCGTCGGCGCATGCTGCTGGATGCCGTGAACACGATCGCCGAGACGCGGACGCAAGGCCTGTTCCGGGCCGACCATCTTCTGCACCTCCGCTGCGAGGTGCCGGACGAAGGGGTGGTCGACCTGTTCGCGGCCATGGTGGACGATCCGCGCAACCGGTCGCTGATCCGTCTCGTGTCGCTGATGGACCACACCCCGGGCCAGCGCCAGTGGGCGGATCTGCGGACCTACCGCAGCTTCCACCGGTCCAAGAACTGGACCGACGCGGAATTCCAAACCCACCTGGACGAGCGGTTGGCCGCCCGCGCCCGCATCGCCGGCCCGAACCGCCGTGCGCTGCTGGACATGGCGAAATCCTGCGGCTTCGTGCTGGCCAGTCACGACGACACCACGCCCGAACATGTGGACGAGGCGGTTGCGGACGGCCTGACCATTTCCGAGTTTCCGACCACCCTCGCGGCGGCGGCCCATGCCCGCCGGCACGGGATGTCGGTCGTCATGGGGGCGCCCAACGTGGTGCGGGGCGGATCCCACTCCGGCAACGTCGCGGCGCTCGACCTGGCGGCCGCGGGATTGCTGGACGGGCTTTCGTCGGACTACGTGCCGGCGAGCCTGCTGCACGCCGCCTTCGTCCTGCACGACAGGGCCGGCATGCCGCTGCCCGCCGCGGTCGCCACGGTCAGCCGCCATCCCGCCGCCATGGTGGGGTTGGACGACCGCGGCGACGTCGCCGCCGGCCGCCGCGCCGATCTGGTCCGCGTTCGCCTAGTGGGCGATCTGCCGGTGGTCCGCGCCGTGTGGCGCGAAGGCGTGCGGGTGATCTGAAGGGCGGACCATGGGCGAAGACCGCCGCATTGCCGTCTACTACGCCCCGGCGCCGGGGTCGGCGCTGCACGTGTTTGGATCCCGTTGGCTGGGGCGGGATGCGGCCACCGGGGTCACGCTGCCGCAGCCGGTGGTTCCGGGGGTGGAGCCGGACCGGCTGGCGCGGCTCACGGCGGCGCCGCGCGGATACGGGTTCCACGCGACCCTCAAGCCGCCGTTCCGACTGGCCGCCGGCCGGACGGAGGCCGAGCTGCGCACCGCCCTCGCGTCCTTCGCCGCATCGCGACGCCCGTTCCGTGTGCGGCTGGGCCTGAGGTCGCTGGGGGGCTTCTTGGCGTTGATGCTGGCCGAGCCCTCGTCCGAGATGCAGCAGTTGGCTGACGCCTGCGTGATGGACCTCGATGCCTTCCGGGGCCCACCGTCCGAGGCCGAGCGCGCCAAGCGCATGCGGGTCGGACTCACTGCGCGGCAGGTCGAACTGCTGGACCGCTGGGGCTACCCGTACGTGCTCGACCAGTTCCGCTTCCACATGACCCTGAGCGAGCGCCTGTCCAAGGCCGACGCGGCGCTCCTGATGCGCGCATTGGAGTCGCTGGCGGCGGAGGTCTGCGCCGGGCCGGTGACGGTGGATGCCGTGACACTGTTCGAACAGCCTTCGGCCAGCGCGCCGTTCACGATCACCGGACGTTTTCCGTTCGGTGGGGGTGACGGCCTGCCGCGGTCGTGCTGAGAGGGGCTTTCTGGGTAAAATATGCCGTGGGCGGTGGAGCCGAACCGCACGCCCTCCTGCGGAACGCCCCCCCCCCCCCCCCCCCCCCCCCCCCGCC
>DASQNC010000052.1 GCA_035645145.1 Azospirillaceae bacterium
CCCTACTCGCCCGACCTGAACCCGATCGAGCAGGCGTGGTCGAAGCTCAAGGCGCGGTTGCGGGCCGAGGGCGCCCGCTCGCGCGAGGCGCTGGAGGCCGCGCTCGGCCCGGCCCTCGCCACCATCACCGCCCAGGACGCCCGGGGCTGGTTCCGCCTCGCCGGCTACGAGGCCGCGAACTGATCCGCAATCCGCTCTAGGCGCGCGAGATCAGCCGTGTCGTGAGGACCGGCACGAGCAATCATCGCGCACGGGTGGGGGCGAAGCCGTCTGGACGTCGGTGCTCAAGCCCTAATCCGCGGGGCGGCTTATCCCCTTAGCTCCTGCCGACCAACATCTGGTAGGTGGCGGGTTCGAGGGCGAGGCTGAGGCCGAGGAGACGGTCGAAGGCTGCGTGCGGGCTGCGGCGGCGGTTGAAGCGGAAGACGAACTCGTCGAGGTAGGTCTGAAGGTGTTCCGGCCGCAGCCCGTGGTAGACGCCCATCGCCCACCGCTTGGCATTCGCGAACACCCGGTGCACCCAAGGCAGGACCTGGTGGGCCGACGCGTCGCCGATCACCCTCGGGTCGTGCTTGACGTCCTTGAGCTTGGCGTACCCCGACCAGCCGTCGCTCACCACCGTGCTGCCCTGGGCGATGTTGCAGGCGACGAAGCCGCCCAGGGTGTCGGCCGAGTAGTCCCCGATGACCGCCAACCGGGCCCTACCCGGGGCCTTGCCCCTGATCTCGACCGCGCGCCGGCGACGAGCAACCTGCCCTCGTGCGACCGGCCGGGTTTGGCCCTGACGGGCCCGTCCTTGGCGCGGAAAGGGATGCTGGTCTCGTCCACCTCCACCAGGCCCGTGAGCGGCTCCCGGTCCGGGTCGACCATCGCTCGCCTCAGCTTGCGGACCAGCAGCCAGGCTGACTTGTAGCTGCCCAACCCGAGCTGCTTCCACAGCTGCCGGGCCGAGATGCCGTTCCCGTGCGTCGCCACCAGCCAGGCGGCCAGGAACCAGGTGCGCAAGCTCAAGTGGCTGCCGTGCAGTGCCGTCCCCGCGGTCACCGAGACCTGCCGCTCGCAGGCCGCGCACTGGAGCGTCGGCCGCCCGCGCCTCAGCTCCCAGGCCTCGTCGTGGCCGCAGGTCGGGCAGCGGAACCCGTCCGGCCACCGCTTCGCCATCAGCCAGCGGGCGCACGCCGCGTCGTCGGGGAACCGCGCCTCGAACTCGGGCAGCGATCGCGGCACCTCAGCCATCCCATCCCCCTCTCACGCGCCTGGGCCCAAGCCATAGCCTGACAGGAGCAACAGGGATAAGCCATTGAAGAAAAACAACAAGAACCGAGCGGCCCAGGCACTGGGCCGCCCTGGCGGTACGGCACGATCCAGGAAGCTTACCAGGGAACAGCGTTCCGAGAGCGCGCGAAAGGCGGCGAACGCGCGGCACGCGAGGAACAAGGCTGACGACGACCGGCGCATCGAGGTGACCACCGGGACCGGCGGCCCCGACCGACCGGCCGCGTAGGCGGAAGGTCGCCTCAGCGCGTGCAGGCCACGATCGGGGGGTCCTC
>DASQNC010000053.1 GCA_035645145.1 Azospirillaceae bacterium
AGGTTGCCGACACCATCGTCGCGCTGGCCGAGCGGCCGCGGCGGGAGGTGTTCGTGGGCAACAGCGGGCGCATGCTGGCCCTGCAACGCATGCTGGCACCCGGCTTGGCCGAACGGATGATGGCCCGCCTGGTGGACCGGCAGCACTTCTTCCAGGACCACCGTGCGGAGACCGCCTCCGGCAATCTCTTCGAGCCGATGGCCGCGGGACGGGGGGTCGGTGGTTGCTGGCGTGCTCCCGCTCGCAAGGGGGAGGGGAGGGCCATGGCCTGGGGACTGGGAGCCCTTCTGCTCGGCATCGGGGCGGCCGCCCTTGCCGGCTCGTTCGCGCGGGCGGGGCGCGAGCCCGTCTCTTGAGACGAAATCCCCCAAGCCTGCTGAACCGCCACCCCTTTCCCGGGCTGACCCAACGCAAAGAAGGACCAGCAATGCCTGGACCAGACGAGCGGAGCGAGAAGGAGAAGATGCTCGCGGGCGACTTGTACCGCGCCGTCGGGCCCGAACTCGCAGCGGACCAGTTGCGCGCGGACCGGTTGCTGCGCACCTACAACGCCACGGGCGCGGACGAGGCGGAGCGGCGTTCGACCATCCTGGCCGAACTTCTCGGCTCGGTCGGCGACGGCGTCGTTCTGCGCCCACCTTTCCACTGCGACTACGGCTGCAACATCCGCCTGGGACGCGGGGTCTTCGCGAATTTCGGCTGCGTGTTCCTCGATGTCGTGGGCATCGAGGTCGGCGACGGGTGCCAGATCGGCACGCATGTGCAAATCCTCACGGCGGACCACCCGCGCGATCCGGTCCTGCGCAGGCAGGGGTTTGAAAGCGGAAAGCCCGTGTGGATCGGCCGGAACGTCTGGATCGGATCGGGCGCGATCATCCTGCCCGGCGTCCGCGTCGGGGAGGATGCCATTGTCGGGGCCGGCAGCGTGGTCACGCGGGATGTCCCGCCCGGTGCCACGGTGATGGGCAATCCCGCGAAGGTGCGCCGGCGTTCCGGCCCGCCTGAAGCGCGACGGTCACTCAGCCCGGGCGTTTGCCCCGGACAGCCCAGGCCCGCGCAATCAGGCGGATGCTGCCGTCCGGCTTGGATGGCAGCGTGCTCCGAAGCCGCTCGCGCAAGGCGTGGCGTTTGTCCAGGGGCAGCGACATGCAGTAGGCGGGAGCCGGCCCCTGCCCACCGAGGAATGGCGACCAGTAGTCGTCGAAGTCCCTGAAGACGGTCGGTGCATCGATCGCACGGACCTCCACTTCCCCCAGACCGGCCCCGAGCCACAGGTCGCGCAGCGGCTCGGGGCGGCACAGTGGAAAACGGCTCCCTTCGATCTTGTCGCGCGCCGTGGGATCGAGTGCGACCGCCGCATCCCAGAAGTGGCGCATCATCTGCATCTCGCCCGCATAGTCCCAGACGTACGCCGACACGACACCGGTGAGCGGCCGAACCGCACGGGTCATTTCCGCAACCGCCTTCGCGGGATCGGGAACGAAGTTCAGGACCAAGCCGGACACCGCAATGTCGAAGGCGGCATCCTCGACCGGTAGGGTGCGGGCGTCGCCGACACGGAATTCGGCACGCGGGTCGGTCGTGTGCCGGCGCGCGTGCGCGATGAAGCCTTCGGACGGATCGATACCCGCCAACGCGGCCGGTGCGCATCGGTCCAAAACGGTTTGGCTCAGGGCGCCTGTCCCGCAGCCGACGTCAAGCCAGCGCAGACCGGAAGGCGCCCCAAGCCGTTCGATAAATTCACGCGCGACCAGACGGCTCCATCGTCCGACGTACGCTTCGTAAGCGTCACCGACCGCCCAGATCTCCTTGGCCTGAACCGACATGCCCTATCCCCCGGTATGTGGTGGGTGAACACGGTCGGAAGTTTACTTGGTCTCCTCCGGTCGGCCCTCGCTATTGCGGGCGGGCCGGTGGAGGGATTTGGCGAGGAAATCCACGAAGGCGCGCACCTTGCGCTGCAAATGCCGGTTTGTGGCGTAGACGGCGTAGATGTGGCGTTTGGGAAAGGTGTGGTCCGGCAGCACCTGCACAAGCGCCTTCGTCTGCAGGAGAGGCTCCGCCAGGAAGGACGGAAGGGCGCCAATCCCCATGCCCGCCAGAAGCATATCCCGCAGCATCAGGCTGTTGTTGGCCGAGAACCGGGTCGGGGGCATGATGCTGACCTCGCCCCCCGGCCCGTTCAGGCGCCAGGTCCCCCGATTGTCGGCCAGGGTGTAGACCAGGCAGTCGTGGTGATGGAGATCCCCGGCCGTGGCCGGTACACCGCGTGCGGCGAGATAGCTTGGCGCGGCACAGATGACCTGCTCGACGTCGGCAAGCCGGTGGGCGATCAGTGACGAGTCTGCAAGTTCGGCCCGGACGCGGATCGAGACGTCGAACCCTGCCCCCACCACATCGAGAAGCTGGTCGCTGAGGGTCAGCTCGATCCTGAGGTCGGGATAGGTCTTCGTGAATTCGGGCAGCAGGGGCGACAAAACCGTCAGGCCAAACGACAGCGGCACGTTGACCCGCAGCCGCCCCGACACGTCATTGGCATCGGCCGAAATCGTGTGTTCGAGCTCGTCGAATTCGTCGAGCAGCCGGCTGCACTCCTGATAGTACAGCCGGCCCGTCTCGGTCAGGCTCATGCGCCGTGTCGTCCGCTGGATGAGAACGACGCCGAGCCGTTCCTCCAGCAGGCGGATCTGCTTGCTGAGGCCTGCCGGGGAGAGGTTCAGGTCCTCCGCCGCCTTGCTGAAGCTCTCCCGCTCCGCGACCCGGCGAAAGGAGCGCATCGCGCTGATGAGGTCCATGTCTTCGCGGGGGGCAATTCATCATGGGGCGGCCGATCCGCTAAGGAATAGGACATGTCGGATCGGCGATCCAGCTGGGGCGCGGGGGATTTGCTCTATCGGACAGGCGGATGGAGCACGGCCCGATCCATGGGATCGGGCCGCGTCCTGGTCAGGCCTGTGCCGGCGTGCCCGCGGCGCGGGCGGTCTCAAGGTGGGCCTGCACAGCCTTCAGGTTTTCCCTCAATTCGGGCAGCGGCGTGGTCTGCATCAAAATCCCCGCTTCCATGATGACCAGCGAGGGGATGGACCGGATGCCGAGGCGCCGCGCTTCTGCCCTGTCGACTTCGACCAGACGGCGGGTTTCGGGATGGAGGAAATCGACTTCGAAACGATCCATCTTCAAGCCCACCTGCCTCGCGACGTCCATCAGCACGTCGGTGTCGGCGATGTTGCGGCTGTCGGTGAGGTGCGCCTTTTGGACCGCATCGAACATGTCCCAGTGGGCCTCCTGACCGCCCTGGATCTCCGCCGCCTTGCAGGCAAGCGTTCCCGCCAGACCCGAGGGGTATTCGAAGGTCTGCCGCATCATGCCTTCGACGTTGATGCGGCCCTCATAGTCGTCGACTTCGGCGCATGCCGCCCAATGCCCCATGATCTGGGTCTTGGCGTCCTCAAGGGAACCCCAGCGCCGGACCATCTCCTCGCGGCTGTCCTGCAGGACGAAGCTGCGGTGGCGCACCTCGATCGGCAGCTCCTTGCTGATAATCCGCAGGCGCGGCGACATGACGAAGCACCAACTGCAGACCACGTCATGGTAGAAGTCGATGACGACCTTGGTGTCCTTCATATCCAAAATCCTCGGTTGGGGTTGTCCATGCCGGCGCGCTTTGGTCCGACGGGTGTCGGCAGCGGGGCGGTACAAGGGGAATGCCGGGCCGGTTCAGGGGCGCCGGGCGAAATTGACGAGAATGACACCCGAGGCGATGAGGCCGCTCGCGGCCCAGACCCAGGGTGAATAGGTCTCGCCGAACACGATGGCGCCCGAGGCGAGGCCGACGGCCGTCGCCACATAGCCGATCTGGCTGACGTAGACCGGGCCGGCGGATTTTTGCAGGCGCATGAACAGCAGGAACTGGAGGGCGTTCAACGCCCCTTGGACGGACGCGAGGGCGGGGGCCCCGGCCAGGGTCGCGATATCGCCGAGCTGTCCGGTCGCGGCACTGGCGAGCGCGATCCAGAACGCGCCGGCAAGCATCGCTCCCGCTGAAAGTTGCAGCGGCGACGCTCCCGCCGGCCAGCACCGGGTGCGGTAGATGTTCCCCATGGCGAGGAACACCGGGATCGTGAGTGCCAGCGCCATCCAGCCGTACTGGTCGGACGAGGGCAGGCTGCCGCGGGGACCGACGATCAACGCCGCACCGGCGAAGCCGAGGCCGATGCCAACCAGACGTTGCCGTCCCGGCCGTTCCAGGCCGATCAGCGCGGCCAGGACCAGTGTCAGGATCGGCGGCAGGGTGTAGACCACCGCGGACAAACCCGCGCCAAGCTGCGGCATCACGCTGAAAAGGATCAGGTTCGGCATGGCCATGGAGAGCAGGCCGGCGCTGGCGTAGTAGCGGAGATGAGGGGCGGTAAGGTGCGGCGCCTGGCCTTGGGCCGCGGCCAGAACCGTCAGCAGGACCCCCGCGCTCAACAGCATCGAGAGCGACCACGCCAGCGGAGCGACACCGGCCGCCGCAGCCAGCTTTCCAAGCGGGAACAAGGCACCCAGCAGGCTCCCCGTCGCCAGCAGCAGGGCCAAGGGCCGGAGGCGCCCGAGAGGCTGGGTGGCCGGGACCACAGGCGTCATTGTCATGGCCGTGCTCGCAGCTCCTGGAATTGGGGGATCAGGGGCGGCCCGTGGCCGGACCCCCGGATCAGGTGGCCGCGACGGCTCGGGCGGGGCCGCAGGGCTAACGGGCGTCGTGGACGACCTTGCCCGCGACCACCGTCATCACCGCGCGGAGGTCGCGGATGCCGTCCACCGGAATGGTCATGTAGTCGTCGCTCAACACCACGAAGTCGGCGAACTTGCCGGGTTCGATGGACCCGATTTCCCGCTCGGCGAAGAGCAGGTAGGCGTTCGACCGGGTGTGGGCGATCAACGCCTCCTCGCGGGTCAGGGTCGGCCGGGTGACCTGCTTGCCGTCGAGGGCCTTGCCGGTGACCGCCCACCAGAGGGTGTGGAACGGGTTGAACACGTTGGCCATGAGGGAGTCGGAACCCAGACCCCACGGCACGCCGCTGTCCTGGACGCGCCGCAGCGGCGGCAGCCCGTACGCCCGGTCGCCGATGGCCTGGTGATGGCGGGTCCCGAAGACGAGCGGTCGGCTGTGAAGCGCCGCCATCATGCCGAGCGCCTTCATCCGCCGCAGCGAACGGTCGGAGATCCCGTCCGCATGCTCGATCGTCCAGCGCAAAGGCGCGACGGGGATGCCGCTGGCCACCATGCGCTCGATGATGTCGAGATGGCGCGAGATCGTGACGTCGCTCTCGGTATGGATGCGGACCGGCCAGCCGGCCTTGGCCAGCGTGCGCAGGATCTGCTCGAACCGGGCAAGATCCGCCGGGTCGCCGGAACCGGGTTGGTCGGTGGAGTCCATCATCGGCATGTGCAGGAGTTCACCGGCACCGATCAGGCGGAAGAACGGCGGGCCGGAAAACACCTTCAGGCCGCTGGTTTCGCGCTCGAAGGCCTCGCGTCCGCGGGGGCCGTCGTCGTTGCGGAACCAGCGGGTATGGAAAACCCGGATCGGGAGGCGGTTTTCCTCGGCCAGGGCGGCGAACGGCGGGTAATCCTGATCCCGGATCCCGAACCCGCCCATGTCGAAGACGGCCGTCAGGCCGGCGGCCGCGAACTCGTGGGTGATCGCCAGCGCGCCGGCCCGCGCCTTGTCCGCATTGGGGCCCGGAACCCAGGCCCTGACCTGGGACATGGCCCGGCCCGCCACGGGGCCGAGCGGCAGGCCGTCCGGACCCGCCGGCATCTCCCCCGTCCGGGCAAGGGCCTTCGCCGTCGCCCCGGTCAACCCCGCCACCCGTGCGGCGGCGGAATTGACATAGGCGTGGCTGAACATGTGCTGGAGGTAGACGGGATGGTCGGGCGCGGCCGCATCCAACTCCGAACGGCTGAACCAGTGCGGACCGTTCTCGAACTGCCCCTCGGTGAAGCCGCCCAGCGTATAGATCCACTGGCCCTTCGGGGTCTTCGCCGCCTTTTCGCGGATGCGGGCCAGCGCTTCCTCGACGGTGTCGGCACCGTCGAGGCGGACCTCGTCGGCCCAGGTCGCCGCTGCCCGGAGCATGTGCACGTGGTTGTCGATCAGGCCGGGGATGACCGTCCGCCCGCCGAGATCCTGGACCTTCGCATCGGAACCGGCTTTTTCCGAAACCTCGGCTTCGGTGCCGACGGCGAGGATGGTATCGCCGCGCACCGCGAAGGCCTCGGCGGTACGGAAACCCTGGTCGACGGTCAGGACCTTGGCGTTTCGGTAAAGGGTGGCCGTCTCGGCCCGGGCGTCCTTGGTCGCCAACGGGATCAAGGCGGACTGAACGACAATCAATGCTCCGAGCAGGGCGCCGCGCATCGGATCAGCCGCGGAGCTTCTTGGCGATCTCGGCGACGTGGCGGCCCTGGAAGCGGGCGGCCTCCAGCTCGACCGCCGCGGGCTGGCGCTCGCCCTGGCCGCCGGCGATCGTGGTGGCGCCGTACGGGCTGCCGCCCTTGACCTCCTCAATGCCACCCTGCCCGGCGAAGCTGTAGGGCAGGCCGACCACCACCATGCCGTGGTGCAGCAGCGTGGTGTGGAAGGACAGGATGGTGCTCTCCTGGCCGCCGTGCTGGGTGGCCGACGACGCGAACACCGAGCCGACCTTGCCCACC
>DASQNC010000054.1 GCA_035645145.1 Azospirillaceae bacterium
CGTGGCCGCGGTAAGCGGTTTTGTGCATCTCTGGCCGGTACTGCCAAAGCCTGCCGGACGTGTCGATGTCGCCGGTGCGCATGATGAGTGCTTCTCCCGGCCTCATGCCAGTGAGGCGCTGGAGTCTGACGACGGCCTGCAACTGCGGCGGCGCGGGCGGTGTCCTCGCTGCGCGTACGACATGCGGGCGACGCCGGATCGGTGCCCGGAATGCGGCGCGGGGGCGACTTGAAAGAACCTAAGTAGGTAGCCAAAAGTTTTTGCGCTAATGCGTCGCGTCTGTCAGGGTACGCTCGGCGGATGCGACGAGCGAGGAGCCCGGCGGGGTGGGGCTCGGACGGCCACGACCGGCGCCGCCTGCGGCGGGTCTTGGCGGAGACTTCGGACCTGCGGCTGTTTCGGCGGGCCCAGGCCGTACTGCTGGTCGCCCGCGGCGGCAGTTGTCGCGCGGCCGCCGAACTGGCGGGCGCGACCGAGCGGGCCGTCGGGCTGTGGGTCGGCCGGTATCTCCGACGGCGTCGGGCCGAGGACCTGGCCGACGCCCCGCGGAGCGGCCGACCGCCCGCGGCCGCGGGGTTGACGGACGAGCTGCTGGCGCGGGAGTTCGAGAAGGACCCGCAGTCGCTGGGGTACCGGGCGACGGCGTGGACGGTGCCGCTGCTGGCCGGGCACCTGGGCCGGCGGTGCGGCTGCCCGGTGACGCGGCGGACGCTGCGCCGGCGGATGCGGGCGGCGGGGCTGGCGTGGAAGCGGCCGCGGCACGTGTTCGGGGACAAGGCCCGGCATCTGCCCCAGAAAAAGGGGCGATTGTCCGCCGCCTGAAGCGGGGGATGGCGAAGGGCGCGGCCCTGCTGTTCATGGACTGGACGCTGCTGCGGATGTTCCCGCCGCTGCGGATGGCCTGGGGCTGGCGCGGCCGGCAGGTTGAGGTGCCGGTCAGCGGGTACAACGCCAGGCGGGCGCTGTTCGGCACGATCGACGTCCGCACCGGGCACCGGGTCGTGCTGCGGCGCAAGGGCACGACGCAGGCAGACTTCCAGGCCTTCCTCCGGGAGCTGAGGCGGCGGTACCGCGGCCGGCCGGTGTGGCTGCTGCTGGACAGCGCCCCGTGCCAGACGGCCGCCGGGAGCCAGGCCCTGGCCGGCGGGTTGGGCATCGAACTGGTCTGGCTGCCCAAGCAGGCCGCGGAGCTGAACGGCATGGACCAGCTGTGGAAGGAGCTGAAGCGGGAGACCCCGGCCAACCGCCAGTACGAGGGCATCGAGGAGCACGCCGACCAGGCCGAGCGGTGGGTCCTGACCCTGACCACGGCCGAGGCAATGCGGAAGGCCGGCATGCTGTCGAAGAACTTCTGGCTCGGGCATTTCCGAAAAGACTTTTGGCTACCTACTTAGCCCCGCAGGGGCGTAAGAGCGCTTACCGGCGGGACGTTCTTACGCCCCTACGGGGCTGGTCCTGCGTTTGCGGCGGCATCCCCACGGCTGGCGCCGTGGGCTAAAGTCTGCCGCCCCTCCGGGGCTTGTCGCCGCTCGGCGGCTGAAATGCGGGCGGCGGACGGCCACCGGAAAAGTGTCTGGTAGTCAGGTACTCCGGGAGAAGGGGGACGCTTTTCAGACAACATCACGCGGACCGCGTATTAGCACTACAGCGCTGAACTGTTCGTAAGTCTCTATGGTTGGTCAGTTCGATCCCAGTCTTTCGTCCGAAATCGCAGGTTCAGCGCTGTAGTGTTAGACGGTGGATTACCCGATTAGATCGTCAAAGCGCATCAGCGACCGCACGCCCGTACAATGGAGCATCCCGTCGTGCCGGGCGCACCGCGTGCCACGCCAACTTTCCAACTTCGACGCCTTCCTCCGCGCGCTGCACCGTCGGCTCGTGCTGGTGCGCGTGCTGGAACACGCGGGAATTGGCGCCCTGGCGGGGTGCGCCGCCGCGGGGGTGCTGATCCCGCTGCTGCTGTGGCAGGGGCGGCCGTCGCTGCCGCCCGTCATGGCCCTGCTGGCCCTCGGCACGATGTCCGGCATCGTCCGGGGGGTCGCGCGCCGGCCTTCGGCGGTTGCCGCAGCGATGGAGGCGGATCGGCAACTAC
>DASQNC010000055.1 GCA_035645145.1 Azospirillaceae bacterium
CCGGTGCCATCCTTCGCAGCTCGCCCGAGGTCTACGACGCCTACTACGCGCGCCTCCGTGGCGAGCGCTATGAGGCCCCGATTGCCAAGGCCGAGGACACCCGCAGCTGGGAGGAGCGCACGCTTGCCGAGGGGCAGGCCAAGCTGCGCGAAATTACCAAGGCCCAGATGGACGAGCAGAAGCTGGCTGAGGCCAAGGCCCAGCTCCGCAACATCTTCGGCAAGCTTAAGCTTGGCTTTGCACGTTTTGTAACGGGGTAGGCGTCAAGCCCCGATCCAGAAGAAGCTTTCGGTGGCGACGAAGTCGAGGGCTTCGTTGAGCGGCATGATGACGGGCCCGAAATCGCCGGGGGTGGCCCAGGCCTCGTGGCGCCACCACAAGATCTGCACGTCATCACTCTTGCCGGTAGGCCGCAGGGGCGCGACCTGGCCGCCAGTGCGTCGGCTGTACAGTGTATAGCCCTTGTTCGCTCGTACCACCTCGACACCACCGCGCGGCCAGGGGTGAGCTTCGATCCGCTCGCGCATGGCATCAGCGCCGGCCATCGTGCCTACCTGCCCCGGCATGGGTTGCCCCATCTCGGGCAGCCGCCAAAGCGGAGGCCGACGCCATGCTGGCGCCTGTGCCCGAGGTGCTGGCCGCCTGGATGCGGCCATTCCGAGGCTACTTCACCACCGCGGTCTGGCGCCACGCCCTGGTGCTGGTGGCAGGCGCCCTGCTCGCGCCGGGGCGGCGGACGGTCACGGCGGCGCTGCGCGTCATGGGCCTTGAGCAGGCCCCAGGCTTTGCCGTCCACCACCGCGTGCTCAGCCACGCCCGGTGGTCTTCCCGTGCCGTCGGGCATCGGCTCTTGCTCCTGCTCGTCGCGGCCTTCGTACCAACGGGGCCAGTGGTAGTGGGCATCGACGACACGATCGAACGGCGCTGGGGGGCCAAGATCAAGGCGCGCGGCATCTACCGTGATCCCGTGCGGTCCAGTCGTGGCCACTTCGTCAAAGCCAGTGGCCTGCGCTGGCTTTGCGTCATGCTGTTGGCTCCCGTTCCCTGGGCCGATTGCGTCTGGGCCCTGCCGTTCCTGACCGTGCTGGCGCCCTCCGAGCGGCATGCCAGCGGGCGCGGGCAGCGGCACAAAAAGCTCACCGACTGGGCCCGGCAGGCGCTGCTGCAGACCGCGCGCTGGCTCCCCGGGCGGCGGCTGATCGTCGTGGCCGACAGCAGCTTCGCGGCCATCGGACTGCTCCGCGACCTCAGCCAGCACCTCTGCATGATCTCAAGGCTGCGCCTCGATGCTGGCCTGTATGCGCCACCACCGCCACGCCGGCCGGGCATGCGCGGCCGCCCCCGAGTCAAGGGTGCCCGACTGCCGAGCCTGGCGGATCGGCTGGCCGACCCGGCCACACGCTGGCGCCGGACCAGGGTCGACCAATGGTATGGTCGAGGCGAGCGCCGGCTCGACATCGCCTCCGGCACCGCGCTCTGGCACCACCCCGGCATGCGGGTGCCGATCCGCTGGGTGCTCGTGCGTGATCCAGAGGGCGAGAAGGAGCCGCAGGCTTTCCTCAGCACCGACCTGGAGGCCGACCCATCGAACATCCTGCGCTGGTTCGTCCGCCGCTGGCGCACCGAGACCACTTTCGAGGAAGCCAGGCGACACCTCGGTGTGGAAACCCAGCGGCAGTGGTCGGACCTGGCCATCCTGCGCACTACGCCCGCGCTGCTCGGCCTGTTCTCGTTGGTGACCCTCTGGGCGACACGGCTCGCAGCGGAACGCAGCATCTTACCTGAATGCGTCTGCTGGTACCCAAAACACTATGCCACTTTCAGCGATGCCCTCGCCTCAGTCCGGAGCGAGTTGTGGGCATCGACGGCTTTCGGAGCGTCGCCGGCCGGCCGAGAGATGCAGAAAATCCCCGCCAACCTGCTCGACCGCCTCATGCTCGTCGCCTGCAGGCCACCCTGACGTGCAAAGCCAAGCTTATGACAGTAGGCCGTTCCGCTCGTATGCACCGTCCTATCCCCCGGCTGCCAAGCGGTGATGTGCAGGTTGAGCTACTAATCTCCCGCCAATATACCTGACACCTCACGCAGCATAGCGGACGGGCTCGGGCCGGAAGTAAGCCCGGATGCGCTGTGGCGAGCGCTGGATGGCGCGCAGCACCGACCGGGTCCGCTCGACCAGTTCCTGCTCGGAACCCGACTGCGGCTGCTGCCGCAGCTGCTGCTTCAGGTCGTTGTTCAGGTATTCGCTCGGGTTGTGGTCCGGCGCATAGGACGGCAGGTAAAAGATCTCGATCTCGTGCGCATGGCTCGTGACCCACGCCTGAACCTTGTGGGCCTTATGTACCTTCAGATTGTCGACGATCAGGATGACCTTCTGTCCGGCATCTTTGATCAGCCGCCGCAGAAAGGCGATGAACCGGTCAGCATTCAGGGCACCTTCATAGAGCATGAAGCGCATCAGCCCACGATTGCTCACCGCCGAGATCATGCTGCGGGTAATCCGCTTGGTGCTGCGCGTGATCACGGGGGTCTGGCCCTTCGGCGCGTACGAGCGCCCGATCTGGTCTTGATTGGAGATGCCGGTCTCGTTGCCCCAGTAGATCACCGCCCGCATGGCTTTGGCCCGCTTCGCGATCGCCGGGTAGCTGGTCGCCAGCCAAGCCGCAATGGCGGCGGGCTGGCGCTGCCTGGCGCGGACCAGCGGCTTTTGCGGCGTCAGGCCCCAGCGCTGCAGATAAAGCTGCACCGCCGTCAGGCCGAGCTGCTGGCCCAAGCGGCGCGCGATCAACTCGCGCACCGCCCGGCTGGTCCACAAGCCGAACGGCAGATCGAGCTGATCGGGGGTCTGCTCGACGATCCACGCCCGGGCTTGTTGCGCTTCCTCGGCGCTCAAGGCCCCCTTGCCACGGCGCGGCGACACCCGCCTTCCGTCAAGCACGCCCTGCTCGCCCTGCGC
>DASQNC010000056.1 GCA_035645145.1 Azospirillaceae bacterium
CCGTCACCGGGCACGGGCTGCCGATGCGCGGGGGGGCGTTGGCAGAAGGGTTGCGCCGGCTCGTCGCCCACTTCGAGGAGGAGATGCCGCGGAAGGGCCGGTACGTGCGGCAGCCGGCTGTCTTCGGCGACGAGCAATACGCCCGCTACGAGAACGTCGACGGGTACACCGTCGTGTACGACGAGGCCAAGGGGCTCTACTGCTACGCCACCCTCGCCGTCAACCGGCTCGTTTCCACCGGCGTGCCGGTCGACCAGCCGCCGCCGGCCGGGCTGGCGCGGCACCTCCAGGAGTCGCAGGCGGTCCGGCTGGCGAAAATCGAAGAGCGGACGCTGCGGCACCACCCGCACGAACTAGTGCAGTTCCAATAGAGATATTGGGCGAATGCTGGCTTGGCGGCGTAGTAATGGGATGCATGAGCCGGTGTTCGTTCGGGAGTTGACGCAGGAGGAGAGGCGGGAGTTGGAGTCGGGCCTGAGGAGCCGGGACGGGTTCCGGCTGAGGCGGTGCCAAGTCCTGCTGGCCAGCAGCCGGGGCGAGCACGCCGCGGTGATCGCCCGGCAGGTGGGGTGTTCGCCGCAGACGGCCCGCAACGCCATCGCCGCGTTCAACGCGCGGGGGCTGGCGAGCCTGGCGCGGGGCTCGACGCGCCCCAAGACGGCCGCCCCGGCGCTCGACGAAGGCAAGCGGGAGCGGCTGAGGGAGTTGCTGCACCACAGCCCCCGCGCGTTCGGCAAGCACCGGAGCACGTGGACGCTCGACCTGCTGGCCGCGGCGGCCCACGAGCGGGGGCTGGCCGACCGGCAGGTCAGTGACGAGACGGTTCGGCAGGCGGTCAAGCGGCTGGGCGTGGGGTGGAAGCGGGCCAAGCGCTGGATCGCCAGCCCGGACCCGCTGTACGCCCAGAAGAAAAGCGCCGCGACCGGCTGATCCGCCTGGCGGCGACGCGCCCGGACTGGGTGCTCGGGTTCGCCGACGAGGTGTGGTGGAGCCGATTGGCCCACCCGGACCTGCACGCCTGGGGTGACGAGCCCCTGCGCCTGGTCCAGCGGGGGGCGGACGGGGACGACCCCGACCCCAAGGCACTGGCCTGCTACGGGCTGCTCCGCCGGGACACCGACCAGATGCTCCTGCGGTTCGTGGACGGCCGCCCCGTCAGCCACGTGACGACCGCGTTCCTCGGCTGGGCCTGCGAGCGCCTGGCCGCCGACGGCAAGGCGGCCCTGCTGCTGGTGTGGGACGACGCCAGTTGGCACGTCAGCAAGCAGGTCCGCACCTGGGTCCGGGCCCGCAACCGCACCGCCAAGCAGGACGGCGGGGTGCGCATCGTGGTGTGCCAACTGCCCAGCAAGGCCCCGTGGCTCAACCCGATCGAGCCGAAGTGGGTCCACGGCAAGCGGGCGGTGGCCGAACCGGATCGGAAACTAGCCGCGGCGGAGATGCAGCAACGCATCTGCGACTACTACGGGTGCGAATCACTACCCCAGCTCGCACAAAAGGTCGATTGATTATGCACTAGGACACCATCGAAAGATCCGTCACCGGAGGGGCTGAGCCGATTCGTCAGACAGAGCCTAATACTACTCCGTTAAGTTGGTCGTGCCTTCACGGTGGGTTCGGCGTAGTACTTTGATGGACGAGAAGCGATTGGGGCAGTTGCAGGAGCGGTTGGGCACGTTCCTGGACGAGATGACGGCGGGGCTGGGGCGGCAGGATCGCCGGCGGTGGGCACAGACATACGTCCGCGGGCTGCTGCTGGACGGGGACCGCAAGAGTGCGGGGGCCATGGCCGGGCGTCTGGCGGCGGTGGACCGGGCCGAGCGGGACTATGAGCAGGCCCTGCAGCAGTTCCTCGGCGCCAGCCCCTGGGACGACCGGCCTGTCCGGGACGCCTTGGCGCGGTGGGCGGCGGGCCGGGCCGACGAGGGCGAGGAGGCCGGGGGCATCGAGCGCTTCGTCGTCATCGACGACACCGGGTTCCCGAAGCAGGGGGAGCGTTCGGTGGCGGTGGCCCGGCAGTACTCGGGGACGCTGGGCAAAGTCGGCAACTGCCAGGTCGCCGTCACCCTCCAGTTTGCGTCGCAGGCCGGCGGCTCGGCCGCCGGGGAGGTGGTGTGCCTGGACGCCGCCCTTTACCTGCCCAAGGGGTGGGCCGCGGACGCCGCCCGCTGCCGCGCGGCGGGCGTTCCCGAGGGGACGGCCCACCGACCCAAGTGGGAGTTGGCGCTGGAGATGCTGGGGCGGGCCAAGGCCAACGGGATCGGCGGCCTGGTGCTGGCCGACGCCGACTACGGCGGCAACGCCGCGTTCCGGGCCGGGCTGGAGGCGCAGGGCTGGCGGTACGCCGTGGGGATCGACAGCAACACCGCCGTGGTCGGGGCGGGCGAGGACCTGGGGGCGGTGCCGCCGTGGCCGGGCGTCGGGCCCAAGCCCACCCGTCCGCAGCGGGTCCGTGACGGCACGATCAGGGCCGTGGCCGCGGCGGGTTGGGCGTCGGGCCACGCCCCGGACTTCCGGGCCGTGACTTGGCGGCAAGGGAGTCGGGGCAGGATGCGCGGCCGGTTCGCCGCCTGGCGGGTCCGCCCGGCACCGGGCCTGTCGGCCCGGCAGACGCCGGGCCAAGCCTGCTGGCTCCTGGCCGAGTGGCCCGAGGGCGAGGCGGCCCCGACCAAGCTCTACTTCAGCAACCTGCCCACGTCCACGCCGCTCAAGCGACTGGTGGCGGCGGCCAAGGGGCGGTGGTGGGTGGAGCAGAGCTACCAACAGATGAAGGAGGAGCTGGGCCTGGACCACTTCGAGGGCCGGTCGTGGCGGGGGTGGCACCACCACGTGACACTGGTGATGCTCGCCTACGCCTTCCTGGCCTCGCTCCGCACCCCGCCCCCGCCGGCGGGGAAAAAAGGGGCGGCCGGGATAACGCCCCCGAACGCCCCGACGCCGAACGCCCGACCCTCCCGCGGGTCCGTCGTCTGATCCAGCGGCAACTGTGGCTATGGGCCGGCTTCTGTCCTTGTTGTCAGCGGACCACCCAAGCCGGGCAGCCGACGAATGAGCCGAACCTGCTCAATGGCACTTAACGGAGTAGTACTAGAGAGGGCGGTGGCGATGCTCGAAATCCCCGCCGCCACCATCGAAGCCGCAGTTGATCACGGCATCTCGGAGGGGCGGCTGGTGCAAGGGGAGGAGCGGGAGGGCGGGCCGCTCGTCTACCTAGCAGGGTTGGATCATGCCGAGCGGAAGCTCTCGGAGAACATCATCAGCCTCTCCCGAGGCGAGCACCCGTGCCCGCCCATCGATGTAGAGAGGGCCATCTCGTGGGTCGAGCAGAAGGTCGGTTTCACTCTCGCAGAAGCCCAGCGGGAGGCGATCCGACTGGCCGTGCGGTCCAAGGTGATGGTCCTGACGG
>DASQNC010000057.1 GCA_035645145.1 Azospirillaceae bacterium
TAGCTGTCGACCAAATCTCGAGGGCGCGATGCAAAAAAAAGGGGGAGACATACAGGCTGAAGTTTACAGGGAAGGAGGTCTGAGGTTGAGCGGTGGGATGGGTGCCACAGCTCAGCAGTAGGTCTGACGGAGTTCCAGGAAGTACGGATTGGCGCTGAGGTGTTCGAGGGCGAGGTCGAGCGGCATGGCGACCGCCCCGAACTCGCCCGGAGGCTCCCAGCCGCCACGGTGTGAGGGGTAGAGCAGGACGACATTATCGCCCTCGCCGGTCAGCCGCAGGCGCGCCAGCGGCACGCCGGGCGACCAGGCTGTAGCCATTGGCGCGGAAGCGCACCAGCACGCGCCCGCCCCCAGGGCTCACGCATGAGGGACTGTGATCCTATGCACGAGCCAGCATTGAAGAAACCACTGGCTGCAATGGCTCGGTTCTTCCGGCGGATGCCCAGGCAGGCAGAGCCGATTTCCACCTGGGATTAGGACCAAATGGGTCTGATGCGTGAACCCTGCGCCCGCCCCGGGCGAACGGGCAGCCGCGGATGCGTTTGAGGATGGCCGGGTCGGCGGGCATGGTGAAGGCTCCCGATCACAGCGGTTGGGGGCGATGGCCCTCCACCTCGTCCGCTTCCGACCAATGTCCACGACCGCCATTCCCGTCCCGCCCATCCTGGCCACCCTCATCGGCCGCATCGCCGCGGCGGTGCCCGGCCGAGCCCGCGCCACCTTCACCGAGCTGCTGATCGGGGCTGCCGTCACCAGGGGCGGCCACGTCACCGACGCCATCCTCGCGGTCGGGCTGTCGCGCGCTTGGACCACTTACTACTGGCTGCTGGAACGTGGCCGCTGGTCCTGGCTGCCGGTCTGGCGGGCGCTGCTCGGGGTGCTGGAGGAGCTGTTCGCCCCGCCGGTTTGGCACGTCGTCATCGACGATACCGTGGTCGAGCGCATCTCGGCCGGAGCACCGGGATCGTTGATCCACCACAACCACACCGCCAAGCCGAACCGGCCACGGTTCCTGCGCGGCCAGGGCTGGCTGTGCCTGGCCGCGGTCGTCGAGCACGGGTGGAAGGTCGGGGCGGTGCCGCTGATGCTGCGCCTGGTCCGCCGCGGCACCAATCGTGGCAAGCTCAGGAGCGCCCGCTTCCTCGTGCGCCTGCTCGGGCAGCGGCTCGGCCGGGTGCGGGTCCTGCTCGACGCTTGGTTCATGCGCGCCCGGCTGATCGAGGCTGCGGTCGCCGACGGCCACACCGTGATCGGCCGCGTCCGCCGGGACCTCGCGCTCTACGCGGTCCCGCGACCGCCTCGGCAGCGCCGTCGCGGTCGGCCGCGCAAGTACGGCAAGCGGTTCACGCGCGCCGAGACGGAACGGCTGCCGGTGCACCGGAGCGCCCAGATCCTCTACGGCAAGTTGGAGGTCGTGCGCTATCGCACTTGCCGGGTGGCGGCCCGCTTCCTCAAGGGCCGGGTGGTACGCGCCGTGTGGGTGGAACTGGAGCGGCCGGACCGCCGCGACAGGCCGGTCGAGGAGCGGCTGCTGCTGTGCACTGATCCCGACCTGCCGGCTCCCGAGGTGATCCGGAGCTACGCGAAGCGGTGGGCGGTGGAACCGTTGTTCGCGGCCATGAAGCATGGCTGGGGGCTCAAGGACGCCTGGCAGCGGTCGCGCCAGGTGCTGATGCGCTGGGTCACGATCCTGGCGGCGGGCTATGCGCTAACCCAGATGCTGGCCTACGCCGATCCGGCGCGCATCCCGGGACTGGCCGATCCCGCACCCTGGCGGCCGCCCGGCACCCGTACCGCCGGCCTGATCCAAGCGGGCATCGCGCGCATTTTGCGCGTGGTCGGTCTGCCCGCCCTCGTCGCGGCGATCCCGCCAGAATTCCGCACCGGCCGGCACAGCACCGGCCGGCCACCGCCGGTTACTGCCAGAGCCGCGTAGCCCGGCCGATCTGACCCTCCCACATCACCAGCATCGCCCCGCTCCAATACCAGGGCAATGGCCGCCGCCTGTAAACTTCAGGCTCACCTGGTGCCGGCAGTTCAAGGCGAAGTTGGAAGCGGCGCCACGCTGCTCGGTCCAGGAGCTCCGAGTGATTGGTGGCAGCTGCGATGATGGTCCAGCTCGGAACGTCATCCCTCTGAAGTAGGAGCGAGCTGACAACACGCTTGATTTCGCCGGTCTCGTGAACGTCGCCGCGTTCCTTCCCAAGCACGTCGAACTCATCAAAGAACAACACGCAGGGCGTCGTTCGGGCGAAATCGAAAACACGGCGCAGCCGACCCGCAGTCTCTCCTAGAAAGCTGCCGATAACTACCTCATA
>DASQNC010000058.1 GCA_035645145.1 Azospirillaceae bacterium
GCCACCGCATCCCAAGCACCTCGCCGGTGCGCGCCGCGGTCAGCACCAGCAGCTCGAACGCCAGCCGCACCGGCTCGCTGGCTCCGCACGCCCGCAGCGCCTGGATGAATTTTGGCACTTCCGCGTAGGGCAAGGCCGTCATGTGCTCCTTGTCGTCCGGCTGTCTCGGCAGGCCCTTGGCAACCGCGCGCACCGGATTTTCGCCGTCGCGGAAGCCCTTGGCCGCCGCCCAGTCCAGCACGGTGCCGATGCGCTGGCGCACCCGCCTTGCGGTCTCTGGTTTGCCGAGCCAGATTGGCAGCAGCGCATCGCGGACCTCCGGCGTGCCGATGCAGTCCACCGCCAGCCCGCCCAGGCGCGGGAACGCGTACTCCTCCAGCGTGGAGATCCACTGCGCGGCGTGCTTCTTGTTCCGCCAAGTCGGCAGGTGCTCGGCATGCGCCTGACGGGCCGCCTGCTCAAAGGTCGGCACCCTTGCCTTGCGGCGGTCGGTAAGCGGATCGCCACCGGCCCTAGCTGTCTTCCGCATCGCGAGTGCCAAATCGCGGGCCTCGGCGAGGGTGACCAAGCGGGTGGACCCCAGGCCGATGTCGCTGCGCCGTCCGTGCACGGTGACGCGTAGGGTCCACCGGCGGGCGCCGGAGGGGTCGACCTCTAGGTAGAGGCCGTTGCCATCGGCGTGACGGCCGGGCTTGGCGGCGCGGACCGCGACGGCGGTGAGTGCCTTGTCGGGATGCCTGCCCGTGCGCTTGCCCATGGCCGTGAACCCCATCTGAGCCCCACATTCCGCCCCACATTAGAATGCAGCTGGTGACGGATGGCAGCGGACGCGGACGGACGTATACCGGCCGGACATGCAAGCAAGACAGAGAGGTGGTGGCTAACTGCGAATGAAGCCGGACACCAGTTTGGCGGACACCCTCTCCGCCATTCCCCTTGTGGAATGCCTATCTGCCGCGATAGCGCGGCCCCTCCCCTTCTCTGATCCAGCTTCACATTGCGGGCACGCTGCGGGCGCGCCCCCCCGGCCGAATGCCCGTTCCCGCACCCCGCATGGAGCAACGCCGTCTGAAACGGCCCACTTGCCGAGGGTGGGGTACGCTGTCGCCATGGGTCGGTCGCATCCCGGGGCAGGCAGAGCGACGCTCAGCCCCCCCCGGGACCGGTAAGTCCACCTCGTCGGCTTTCTTTGCCCCACCGTGAACGTTTGGCGAACATGCCCTGGCGCTTCGGCCCGTCCGGCATCCACGGCCGGGCCGGGGCATCACCAACGGCAAGGAAGACGACATGCCCGTGCAGGCCTTCAATCCGACCGACCTGTCCCAGAGCGCAACCAACTGGGCCGTTGCCCAGCGGCTGGTCGGCGCCTTCGCGCCCCACGCCCAGGTCATGCCGAACATGACCTTGGCCATCGACCCCGGCCATCTGCTGAACGGCACCGATCTGCTGGAGGTGAACGCCCAGTCGGTCGGCCCGTTCGCCGCCACGCCCAGCCAGCGCGTGGACCGGGTGGTGATTGACCGCCGCACGGGCGCGGCAAGCATCGTCAAGGGCACCGACGGCTCCATCCAGCCGCCCGTCCTGCCGGCCGGCGTGCTGCCAGTGGCACGGGTGCACCTGCTGCACACCACGACGGCGGTCACCAACGAGATCATCGTGGACGAGCGAGTGATCAACCCGAGCACGTCGAACGAGCCGGTGATCTGCCGGGCCTACCCAGCAAGCGATCAAGCGTGCGCAGGTGGCACTGATGTCCTTGTTCGGCTTTCTGCAACCGAATTCGATCTTGGTGGCAGTTTTGATACTGCCACCCACCGGTTCATGCCGAAGGCTCCGGGATATTATAGGGTTTTCGCCATCTTGGGGGGTGCAGCAATCCCTCCCAACACCCGGTTTTACGGCGCCATTTATAAAAATGGCAAAGAGATTTCAACTGGCCTCACCTTCGCCGACGACGGCTCCGGCACGCAGGCATCAACAAATACCCTTGTCTACTTGGACGGAAAGACGGATTATCTACAAGTGATCGCTCACTTGGTCGGAACCACTCAGACGTACACGATCAAAGGCGGCAACGGCGGCTATTACACTCGGCTGGAGGCTTTCCGCATCAGCCCGCCAGCATAATTTGCCTCTGACGGCACCTGAACCTTAAGCAGGCGGGCGAGTGGCAATCCCACTCGCCCGTGCGCATCCCCGTCCGGTCCGACCGGCTGAGGGGCCGTGCAACGCCAAGCTCATGTCAAATGCCGGACCACTCGCGCGCGAGCAGGTCTGCGGCTAGGTTGTTCCGGAAGGGAAATGCCGGACGGAGCACACGCGTGCGTGCCACCATATGGGCTGCCGCCACGTTTCTGGCGCTGGCCGCCACGGGTGCGAATGCCGCCCAGGTACAGTCATTCGGCGTCGCCGGATGGTCGGGCGGCGTATACGCGGACACTGATGGCACCTTCACCCATTGCGCCGTAGAGGGCGCCTACGGGACCGGCGTCAGGCTGCTGTTTTCCGTCAACGCGAACCGGACATGGTCTCTCAGCATTGTGAACGAGGCCTGGAGGCTCACCCCACGCGACACCTACCCGTTCAGGCTCTTCGTTGACGGCGAGTTCGAAAGGTTCATCCGGGCGCTCGCCGTCGAAAAAGAGCAGGTCGTATACGTTTTCCCGGAGGGCGCCCCCCTCCTCGAGCGATTGCGGACGGGCCGCCGACTCCGCGTCGAAACGGACGGGCAATCCCTCGTCTTCGATCTGGACGGGCGGTCATCCGCCGCGCTGACCGAACTTCAACACTGCGCGGACCGGAACAGGAAGCCCGCCGCAAGCGGGACGGCACCGGCCGCCACGCCCGAAGCGAAAACCTCGAACCCGCAAACCGGGCAGGAAGTCGCGCAACTCTTCACGAAGCTGGTCTCCGGGGCGGGCGTCACAGGAGCGCGGATCCTGTCCGGGGAGGAAACGCCGGCCGGGCTGCGCGACAGGGACGTGGTTTGGGCCAGTGGCGGCATCATCGGCATGATCGACATCATGGGGCAGGATGCGGGCGCGGACCCCGAAGCGGTCGCCGCATACCTGATCACCGACGACTCCAACAACTGCGCCGGGAAATTCGCTTCCAGCTCGACGCCAGGCAACAGCGCGAGGGTCCGCCGGGCATTCACCACCTGCGAGCTGTCGGAGACGGTGTCCCTGCAGGTCAACTACCTCGTGACCACGCGCCCACAGGGAGGCCACTACGCCATTTCGATCCTGAGCCTATCCAGCGCCACGCATGACGAGGCGGACGAGGCGGAGCGGAAGATACGCCGTGCGGTCTACCGGGGAATTGGGAAGTAGCCGGAACATCGCCGGAACTCGGGACGGGGCCGGAATCGTCCGGCCGCCCGGCACGGGCGGTGACGCCGGATCAAGGAACCACTCACGGATGAAAGAGTTTGGGGATAGATTGCTCAAAACGGGAGACACCGGACGGAGCCACCCCTTATGCGTACCATCAACTGGTTCGCCACAGCACTGTTGGGGCTGGCAAGCACAGCCACAGCCCAAACACTATCCTTCGATGTGGGCGGGTGGCGCGGCCATGTGCATGCCGGCAAAAGCGGGACACCATCCTATTGCTCCATGGAGCCAACACGGCACTCATCGAGCAATATAACGTTTTTCATGCCAAACGACGAGCAACTCGGCCTATTCATCACCAACAACGATTGGAAATTTGCCGACAGCGGCACCTATAAAATCCGATTTATTGCCGAAGACAATCGAGAAATGACGGTTACGGCTCGTCGTATCAGCGACGATAAAATCGTCTATGTTTTCGAAGACGATATTGAAAACGTTATACCTGTCACAGAATGGTATCGGCTTCGCGTCGACTCCGAGGGAAAGTCCCTTTCTTTCGACCTTAAGGGCATCTCTGCCGCACTTTCCGAACTCGTGCGCTGCGCGAACCAGAACACCGGGGCAGCCGAAAACGCCTCCCAATCACCCACCGCCCATGAACGCGAGCCGGGGACACCGCGTCCGGAAATCATACTCGAGGCCGTCCGTGTCTTCATGGATCTGGTGTCCGAAACGGGATTGACAGGCGTGCAACTCCTGCCCGAGTTGGAGAGGCCGGTCCATCTCCGTCACCTTCCCGTTGTTTGGCTGGGCAACGGCGTTGCCGGCACGATCCAAATCACGGAGAAACAGACAGGCGCTACGGCGGACACCATCTCCTCGTCCCTCATTCACAACGCTTCCAGTGGATGTGAAGGAAAATTCACGTCCGGCTCAACGCGCGAGGGGGATGGACGAACTCACCGGGCGTTCGCGTCCTGCGAGGTCTCGCCCTCTTCCGGTTATAGGGTCGGCCATATTGTGACCGCGCGCCCACAGGGCGGTTATTACACCTTTTCCGTCATGAACACGTCCGGTTCCATTCCTGACAAGGCGGACGAGGCGGAGCGGAAGATACTCCGCGCCATCCACCGGATCGTCCCAAGTCATCCCTGACCGGGCAAAGGCCGGAACCATCCAACCCTTTCCGGCCGATCAAGCCGTCTCGAACCGCCGCAGCACGCGCTTGGGCATGCGGGTCAGCAGAAGATAGAGGTCGTCGAAGTCCGCCACCTCGGCCAGCGCGCGCAGGTCGCGCAGCCAGAAGC
>DASQNC010000059.1 GCA_035645145.1 Azospirillaceae bacterium
ACAGCAGGCCCTCGCGCACCGGCGCCATCGCCGCCGCGACGGGCAGGCCGGCCTCCACCACCACCGGCCAGTCGCCCAGGCGGCGGAACGACAGGATCCGCTCCACCCCGTCCGCCCCGGTGCCCCGGTACGTGCCGGCCAACCGCACCGATCCGCCGTCGGCGGCGGCCGGCAAGGCCATCGCCGCCAACTCCTCGGCCACCGTTTCCGCCCGGACGTTCCGCATGTTCGAATGGGCCAGCAGCTTGCCCTGCGCCGTCGTGATCCTCAGGACCACGTCGCCGCCCAGGCTTCCGACCTCGGTCAGGTGGCGCAGGACGGCCGGCCGGATGGCCGCCTGCACGACGCCTTCGAACCGGTCCGTCGGCCCTTCGATCCGCCGGCTGTAGGTGAACACGATCTCCCGGCTCAGGCGGCTGAACAGGGCCTCGCCGATGAACCGGTCGGCGCCGCCCAGGTGCGCCCGGAACCAGGGCCGGTCCGACAGGTCGACCGGGGTCGCCGGATATCCGGTCGATTGCGCGAACACCCGGCCGTTCGTGTCCACCACGATCAGGTAGTCGCCCACCGGGGTCCGCCCCGCATAGTCGACCAGCAGCCTGTGGACCTCCAGCGGGCCCATGGCCGCCAAGCCGCCGCGCCGCTCCAGCTCCCCCGTGATCTCGCGCACGATCAGATCGTCGGTTTCAAAGATGCGGCGGGTGTACTCCTCGACGATCCGCGCCATGTCGCGGGTGGCTTCCTCGGCCCTGGCAACGGCCTGACCGTATTCGAAGTACAGGAACGCGCTGCGCATGCCGACCAGGGCCAGGGCGACGAACAGGGCGGTCGCGTAGATGGCCCGGCGCACCCGGCCCATGCGCGTGGTGCCACCGACCGCCGCGGCGCTGCGCCCGTTGTTGGCGGAGCGCGGGTGCCCCTGCGCCATCGACGGGCCGGCCGGGAGTGTCGGGACGGCCGGTATCCCGGCTTCGGGCAGTACCGGGATCGGCATTGTCGGGGTCCCCGGGTCGCAGGCCGAAGGGATGCGGTCCTCTCGGGGAAGAGTACCCGGCATGGGAGCCCGCGCGCATTGGCGACAAATGGTTGGGCGTCGCCCGAAGGGGGGGGCTGCGGCCCGATACCGTGGGTCAGGGACGATCCGGGCGGCCTCCACCATCCGTTCGAGGCGCCGGATCAATGGTGTACGGGCGGGCACCGCAGGCAGGGTTCATCCCCTGCACCCGAACGCCGTTCCGGGAAAAGTGGCCGCCTATCCCGGTCCCGCGCCGGGGATGTGCATGCGGAACACGGTGCCGCTCTCGTTGCGGAACGCGAAGCTGGCGTTCAGCTGGCCGGCCAGGGCACGGATCAGGGTCAGGCCCAGCGACACGCCGGTCTCCGCCCCCTCGGCCATGCCGCGGCCGTCGTCGTGGACGCACAGCTCCAACCCGTCGCCCCGCCGTGCGGCGGACACCGCGACATGCCCGCCGGCCCCGGGGAACGCGTGCTTGAAGGCGTTGGTCACCACCTCGGTCAGGATCAGCGCCAACGGCACGGCGCGCTCCAGGTTCACGGTGACGGGTTCGACCTCGACCGACACCGCGATGCCCCGGGCGGTGGCGCCGTACGTGTCGGCCACCCCTTCCACCAGACGCCGGACATAGGTCCGCAGGTCGATGTGGGCCACGGTCTCCGCCTGGTAGAGCGTCTCGTGCACCAGCGCGATCGAGCGCAGCCGCTCCTGCGTCTCGTGGAACGCCGCCTGCACCTCCGGGTCGTCGAACTTCGCCGCCTGCATCAGCAGCAGGCTGCTGGTGACCTGCAGGT
>DASQNC010000060.1 GCA_035645145.1 Azospirillaceae bacterium
GTGTACATCTGCGACGAGTGCATCGAGCTCTGTAACGAGATCATCGACGAGGAGTTCTCGGGACCTGAGCTCCTAAAGGACGACGACCTCCCAAAGCCGCGGGAGATAAACCGCATCCTCAACGAGTACGTAATAGGCCAGGAAGACGCAAAGAAGGTCCTCGCGGTCGCCGTCTACAACCATTACAAGCGCATCCAGATGGGCGCCGAGGCAACCGACGGCACCGAGCTTCAGAAGAGCAACATCCTGATGCTCGGCCCCACGGGCTCGGGCAAGACGCTGCTCGCTCAGACGCTGGCCAGGATCCTCAACGTCCCATTCGCCATCGCGGACGCGACGGCGCTCACCGAGGCAGGCTACGTTGGCGAGGACGTCGAGAACATCCTGCTAAAGCTTATCCAGGCTGCCGACTTCGACGTGAAGAAGGCGGAGACTGGGATCATCTACATCGACGAGATAGACAAGGTTGCTCGCAAATCGGACAACCCGTCTATCACCCGCGACGTCTCCGGCGAGGGCGTGCAGCAGGCCCTGCTCAAGATCCTGGAAGGCACGGTGGCCTCGGTCCCGCCCCAGGGCGGCCGCAAGCATCCGGGCCAGGAGTTCATCCAGGTCGACACGTCCAACATCCTGTTCATCTGCGGTGGCGCCTTCGCCGGGTTGGAGAAGGTGATCTCGTCGCGGACCAAGGGTGGCGGCGTGGGCTTCGGCGCCGAAGTGCGCGGCCCGGACGAGCGCCGCGCCGGCGAAATCCTGGCCGAGGTCGAACCCGAGGATTTGCTGAAGTTCGGCCTGATCCCCGAGTTCATCGGCCGTCTGCCGGTCATCGCCACCCTGGCCGACCTGGACGAGGACACGCTGGTCAAGATCCTGCAGGAGCCGAAGAACGCGCTGGTGAAGCAGTTCGCCCGCCTGTTCGACCTGGAGGGCGTCCGGCTCGAGTTCACCGAGGACGCCCTGCGCGGCATCGCCCAGAAGGCGATCAAGCGCAACACCGGCGCCCGCGGCCTGCGCTCGATCGTCGAGGCCTGCCTGCTCGATCTCATGTTCGAGATCCCGGGCATGGAGGGGGTCGAGTCCGTCACCATCGACCGCGGCGCCGTCGAAGGCACGGCGAAGCCGAAGATGGTTCTGGCCCAGCGCAAGACGGCCTGAGACCGGCCGGCTGCTTGGCCCAATGGACGGGAGGGGGGATTCGCGTGAGTGCCGGGCCTCCCCCCGACCATCCACCGGATTTACCTGCGGCCGGCGTCCGTCCTTGGCGCCGGCTGTCCAGCCGCTATTCCTACGAGGACCGCTGGCTGCGGTTGCGCAGCGACCGGTGCGAGTTGCCGGACGGCAGGGTCGTCGACCCCTATCACGTTCTGGAATTCCCCGACTGGACCGCCGTGGTCGCCCTGACCCCGGCGGATGAGATCGTGCTCGTCCGCGAGTACCGGCACGGCACCGGCGAAATCGTCCTGAACCTGCCGGCCGGCATGGTCGAGTCCACCGACGAGAGCGCGGAACGCGCCGCCCGCCGCGAACTGGCGGAGGAGACCGGATTCGGCGGCGGCCATTGGCGGCACCTGCTGACCTTCGCGGCCAATCCGGCACGCCAGGACAATCGCGTTCACGCCTTTGCCGCCCGCGGTGTGGAGCGGATCGGCCACCCCCGATTCGACGAGGCCGAAGCCTGCGAGACGGTCTTGATGCCGTTCGCCCAATTCCGCACGGCCGCCGCGTCCGGCGAGGTGGCCATCCAGGGCCTGCATCTCGCCGCCCTGTTCGCCTTCATCGCCGGGGGCGGTGCGCCGGGTTGAACCGCCGGATTGAACCGCCGGACTGAATCGGGGGGCCGCGCGGTCACGCCCATCTCACGGCGTGGACACCCCCCGTGGTGGTAAATGCCTATCCGCAAGGGTCGGGTCGCCGACGCCCAGTGGAATTGACGCGGATCAACGCCGGGGCTTTGGTTCACATCACTTTCAACGTGGACGTGCCGACGGCACCGGGCCTGCCCCGGCCCCGACACGGCCCGGACCCTGATGGGAGGACACCATGGCTGCTGAGACCCGCCAGCGTACCGGCCGCACCGCGGCACCCGCCAGGACGGCCGCGTCCGCCAAGGCGGCACCGGCCAAAGCGGCTGCCCGCAAGGCGGCCCCTTCCGAAGTCGCGGTGTCCGAAGCCGCCGCACCCAAAGCCCGCAACGTGGTGCCGCGTCGGGTTCGGCCTGCGAATGCCGCCGTCCCGGCATCGGCCGACGGGGGCATGCCGGCCTCCACGGCTCCGATTCGCGACGACGACATCCGGATGGAAGCCTACCTGCTCTGGCTGAATGCCGGCCGCCCGGACGGCATGGACCAGGCCCACTGGTTCGAGGCGGAACGCCGCCTGCGTGCCCGCCATGCGTCCGCGGATCCGGTCATGTCCGCCGCGGCGGAGTGACACAAGCACCCGCGGGGCTGGCGTGATCGGCCCGTTGGTGCGACCCTGCGCTGCAATACCACCTTTGGCGAAGGACGGCGCCATGCGCCAAGTTCGAAAGATCCTCTGTCTCGCGGCGGCGGCCACCGTGTTGCACGCCGGGGGCGCCCTTGCCCAGGGCCTCGCGTTCGTCCTCAACTCGGCCGAGGACACGGTCAGCATCCTCGATTCCCGGCTGCGGGAAGAGATCGCGCGCGTCCCGGCCGGCCGTGAGCCGCACCATCTGATGATGACGCCGGACGGGCGCGAACTGATCATCGCCAACGCGCGCAGCAACGACCTGATCTTCGTCGATCCCGCCAACGGCGCGGAAACCCGCCGCCTGCGCGGGATCGCCGATCCCTACCAGATCGGTTTCAGCCCGGACGGCCGCTGGTTCATTTCGAACTCGCTCCGCCTGGACCGGGTGGACATCTACGACGCGAAGACGTTCGAGCGGAAGGCCCGCATCCGTGGCCTGTCGATGCCGAGCCACATGTCCTTCAGCCCCGATTCGAAGCTTGTCTTCGTCACCCTGCAGGGCTCGGGCGAGGTGGCCGCCATCGAGACCGAGACCGGGAACGTGGTCTGGCGGACCAAGGTCGGGCCGGAGGTCGCCGGCATCCTGACCACCGAGGACGGGAACTTCCTGTACGCCGGCATCATGGGGTCCGACTACGTGGCCGTGGTGGACTGGCGTGCGGGTGGCAAGCTGGTGAACCGCATCAAGACCGGGAAGGGCGCGCACAACGTTTTCCCGTGGGGTGACGGGCAGCATGTGCTGGTCACCAACCGGCTGGCCAACAGCATTTCGATGATCGACACCGCGACGCACCGGGTCGTGCGCACGTTCGCGGTCCCGGGCGGGCCGGATTGCGTCGCCTTCGCCCCCGACCGCAAGGAACTGTGGGTGACCTCGCGCTGGGCACACAAGGTGCAGGTGGTCGATACCGAGACCTTCGAAGTGGTGCGCGAGATCCCGGTCGGCCGCTCGCCGCACGGAATCTACCTGCACACCAATGCCCCCGAACCAACGACCTAATAACCTCCGGCGACCCGAACCAGCGTCCGGCCGCACCGGCGCGCGGCCGGCTGTCGGCCGCATCCTGGCCCGGATCCTGGCGGCGGCGCTTGCGGTCGCGGTGCCGTCGCAGGGCTGGGCATCCCGGCATTGCCCGGCGGGCCAAGTCTATCTGACGTTGGACACCGGCGGCATGCAGGCGGCCGATCACATCGCCGATGTGATGCGGCGGCACGGCGTCCGCGCGACGTTCTTCCTGGCGAACGAGGCGACGGTGCGCGGCGACCGGTCGCTTGAGCCCGGCTGGACGTCCTATTGGCGGGAGCGGGCGGCGGAGGGGCACGCCTTCGGCAGCCACACCTGGCGCCATTGGTACCTGCGCGCCGACCTGGACGACGGCCGGATCCGCTATGTCAGCGCCGAAGGGCGGGCGGAGCCGCTGGACCGCACGGCATTCTGCGAGGAGCTGGGCGCGGTGGACCGTGCCTTCCGCGAGATGACGGGGCGCGGGCTCGACCCGATCTGGCGGGCGCCCGGCGGACGGACCACGCCGCGCGCACTGGACTGGGCGCGGGGCTGCGGCTTTCCCCGCCATGTCGGATGGTCGAAGGCGGGTTTCCTGGGGGACGAGCTGCCTTCGGACAAGTATCCCAACAAGATGTTGCTCGACCGCGCCCTGCGGACCATCCGTGACGGCGACGTGCTGATGATGCACCTTGGCATCTGGTCCCGGCGCGAGCCGTTCGCGGAGGTGTTCGAGCCGCTGGTGGTCGGGTTGAAGGAGCGGGGCTTCTGCTTCGCCACCCTGACCGATGGGACCGAGGGTGGAGGGAAACGACCATGACGGACCTGTTATTCGGCGCGGTCGCCGTCGCCCAGCAATGGTTGTTCGAGACGGTGGTCGGGCCGCTGCTGTTCGCGATGGGCCTCGCCGGTTGGCATGAGGATGCGTTCGACGCCCTGGAAGGGGTGGTGGTCGGACTCTACGGCCTTGTGATCCTGTTCCTGGTCCTGCGGCCGCTGGAGGCGTGGCGCCCGGTGGAGCGGTGGGCCGACCGGCGCGAGGCGCGGGTGGACATCGTCTATTCGGTCCTGAACCGTGTCGGGATCGTGCCGCTGATCCTGTTCCTGCTGATGGACCCGCTGGAGCGGCAGTTCGCCAGCATCCTCGACGATTTCAACATGGTGCCGTGGACGCTGGAGTACTCGGTCCCGATGCTCGCGGACCGACCGCTCCTGACCATGTTCATCTATGTGCTGATCCTGGACTTCGCCGAATATTGGCGGCACCGGTTGCAGCACCGGCTGAACTGGTGGTGGGCGCTGCACGCGCTGCACCACAGCCAGCGGCAGATGACGCTATGGTCGGACACCCGCAACCATGTCATCGACGATCTGCTGCGGCAGGTCTGGCTGCTCGTCGTGGCGCTTGCGGTCGGTGCGCCGCCGTCCAGCTATCTGGCCGTGGTGATGTTGATCATGGCGGTGGAAAGCCTGGCCCACGCCAATGTGCGCCTGTCCTTCGGCAAGGTGGGCGACCGGCTTCTGGTCAGCCCGCTGTACCATCGCATCCACCACGCCATCGAACAGGCCGGCGCCAAGCACGGCTGCAACTTCGCCGTCCTGTTCCCGGTGTGGGACATTGTGTTTCGGACCGCCCGGTTCGATCCGCGTTTCCTGCCCACCGGCATTGCGGACGACGACGGGCCGGCGTACGAGGGCGGCTTCCTGCGCCATCAGGCGACCGGCTTTGTGCGGGTGTGGAAGGCGCTGACCGCGCGGGCATGACCCCTCGCGCGGGCTTAGAATTTCTCCCAGCCCGCGACCAACGTCCCGACGTGTAAGAAGCCGTCTCCGCCCATGGGACGGAAGACGGCGGCCGAGCCTTCGGGGAATTGCGCATCGGTCAGGGGCAGGCGGATGGCTTGGCCCAACTGCGCCAGATGCCCGACCAGGATCAGGTTGTCCTTGGGTGGTCGGGTGGACAGCATCCGGCGCAGGGACCGGACCAGGTCTTCCGCCGGGCGTTCATTTTCGTATTCCCGGGCGATCAGGTCGGGTTCGACCTTCACCCTGTCGATTCCGAACGCAATCTCGGCCGTGTCGCGGGCCCGCAGCACCGGGCTGGCACGCACCTCGCCGACGGGAATCGACAGGCGCTTGAAGGCGTTGCCGATAGCGGCGGCCTGCCGCCGTCCGGCCTCGGACAGGTTCTGCTGCCCGTCCCGGTCGTCCACGTCGAATGTCTTGTCGGCGGGCATGCCGCTGGTGTCGGCGTGGCGCAGGAACACGACGAGCCCGCCGCGGCGCAGCCGTTCCACGATGGCGCGCGGCTCCGCCCAATTCCACACGCCGTCCTGGGCCTGCGACGGGGCTGGGCGGGCGGACACGCCGGCCAGTCCGGCCAGGGCCCCGAGCCCCGCCAGCACGCGCCGGCGCGGAAGTTGGGTCGGCATTGGATCGGCTTGCACCATCCGCCCCTCCTTGGGCGTGTCCGTCGGAATTGCCGGGCGGGAACAATACGGAAGTGGTGCCACAAATCGGGGTGGCGGGCGAACCGAAATGTGTGGACGGGGCGGGTCTGGGAACGGGTGTCGAGGCCGGCCGGGGTGCGGCATCCGTTCAGTCGGCGACCGCTTCCACAGGTCGTGACGCGGTATCGCCCACCACGCGTCCCCGCTCCAGGCGGATGATCCGGTGGGCCGCTCCGATCGTGTCGGGGCGGTGGGCAATCACGATGCGGGTGATGTCCAGCGTGGACAGGGCCGCGTTGATCTCGCGTTCCTTGGCTACGTCCAGGTGGCTTGTCCCCTCGTCCATGAACAGGATGCGGGGGCGACGGTAGAGCGCGCGCGCCAGCAGCACCCGCTGGCGCTGGCCGCCCGACAAGGTGGACCCCATGTCGCCAACCAGCGTGCCGTAGTTCATCGGCATGGCCAGGATGTCCCCCTCGATTCCCGCCACGCGCGCGCATTCCCGCATCCAGCCGAGATCCGGCCGGGGATCGAAGAAGCAGATGTTTTCGGCGAGGGTGCCGGACAGAAGCTGGTCGTCCTGCATGACCACTCCGATCTGCGACCGGAACGCGCCGGTTCCCACGTGGGACAAGGGCGTGCCGTCCAGCCGGATTTCACCCTGTTCGGGGATGAGCAGGCCCAGCATGACCTTCATCAGGGTCGTCTTGCCGCAACCCGACGGGCCGGTGATCGCGACGAACTCGCCGGGGCGGACCGTGAGATGGAGGCCCTCCAGGACCGGCCGTTCCCCTTGGCCATAGCGGAACGAGATGTCGGCAAGCTCGATTCCGCCGGCAATCGTATGCTCGATCACACCCGAAGCCGATGCATCGACCTCGCGCGGTTCCAGGGCGATGTCGGCCAGCCGGTCCAGGTGCAGGTCGAGCATGCGCCACTCCACGGCCTTGGCCAGCAGATTGCCGGCCTTGTCGAGGAAGAGCTGGCGGTAGCTGAAAAAGGCGTAGAGCATGCCGATGCTCATGTCCCCGGCAATCACCGTCCGGCTGCCGAGATAGACGACGAGCACCGTTTCCAGGCCGGAGACCAGGCTGTTCAGCGCCTCCGATCCTGTCCTCAGTCGCAGGACGCCCACATTGCGGCGGATCACTTCGGCCATCCGGCTATGCCACACACCCTCGCGGTCGGCCTCGCGTCCGAACAGCTTCAGGCTCTGGACGGCCCGCACCGTCTCGATGAAGGTGCTCTGCTCCTGCGCCACGGCACGGATTTCCTCCTCCTGGCGTCGGCGCAGGGTGGGAAAGAGGGTGATCCGGATGGTGCCGGACAGGCCGAAGGCGACCAACACCACGACCGCAAGCGTCGGGCTGTAGAGGAGGATCATCAGCAGCGTGAGCACCGCCATCGCGCCGTCCACCACGGCGGCGACCAGCCCTTCGGCGATCAGGATCTGGATCGGGCGCACGGCCCCGAAGCGGGACAGCACATCGCCCACATGCCGCCTCTCGAACCAGGCCAGCGGAAGCCGGATCAGATGGTGGAAAAGGTTGGCGCTCATCTGGAAGCCCAGTGTCGCCGCCACGTTGGTCAGGATCAGCGAGCGCAGGGCGCCGACCGCCACCTGGAACACCATCAACAGGCCGAAACCCAGTGCCAGCGCCGACAGCAGGCTTCCGTCCTCCTGAAGCACCGCCTTATCCACCGCCAACTGCATGTGGAATGGGGCAAGCATGGCGAAGACCTGGAGCAATGCCGAAAGGACAAGCGCCTGGGTCAATGCCCGCTTGATGCCCGGAACCTGGCCCCACAGGCTGGCGATCGACAGTTTGGCCCGTTCGCTCCGCTTTTCGAACGCGGCCGTGGGCCAAAGCTCCAAGGCCACGCCGGTGAAATGGGCCGAGGCCTGCTCCAGGGTCAGGCGGCGGACGCCGGCGGCCGGGTCGTGGATCACGACATGGCGGCCCCGCACGGCCTTGAGCACGACGAAGTGGTTGAGATCCCAATGCAGGATGGCGGGCGTGCGCAGTGCCCTGAGCGCTGCCAGTTCGACGCGCACCGCGCGGCTGGACAATTCCATCTTCCCCGCCAGCTCGGTCAACTGCCGGAGCGTGACCCCTTTCAGCGAAATCGCGAAGCGGCGGCGCAGAGTGCCCAGGTCGGTTTCATGCCCGTGGTGGCCGGCCACCATCGCGAGACAGGCCAGTCCGCACTCCGCGGCTTCGGATTGCAGAACCACGGGCACGCCGGGGCGGGTCGAGAAACCAAACATGCATCAAACCCCGTCGGCCATCCGTGTCCGTCACATCCGCTTGCCGAAGGCGTGGAGCGGTTCCAGTAGCCAGTCGAGCAGGCTGCGCTCCTCCAGCACGATATCGGCCATCAAGGTCATCCCGGGCTGAAGCGGAACGGGTTTGTCCGCGGCGACGATCGTCTGGCGGTCCAGTCGCACGGTCGCGCGGTAGATGGGCTCGCGCGGGGTGATCGGACCGACCACCTCGTCCGGAGCCAGGACCGCTTCCGCCACGTGGGCAACCGCGCCGTGGTAGGCACCGAACCGTTGGAACGGGAAGGCATCGTACATCAGCCGCACCCTCTGCCCCGGTTGCACAAAGCCGATGGCGCGGCTCGGAACGAACAGTTCGGCCAGGAGCTCGGCGCCCTCCGGAAGCAGCACCAGCGCCGGCTTGTTCGTCTCCAAGGGCTGTCCCGGGAAAAGCTGGACCGCACTGGCCCGCCCGGCGACCGGCGCCGTGACGACCTGCGTCCGTTGGGCTTCGGCTTCGGCCTGCCGCTGGGCGATGTTGGACAGCTCCGTCCATAACTGGGCGAGCCGTTCACGGGTCCGTTGCGGCAGATCCTCCAGATCGAGCCGCAGGCGCTGAAGCTCGCTCCGCTTGGTGGTGACCTGCTGCTGCAGCAGGGCCGATGCCTGGCGTTGGGCGAGCCACGCCTCCTCCCGCTGCTGCAGCCCTGTTTCGGACAGCACGTTTCGCTCGAACAGGTCCCGGCCGGCCTTGACCTGCGCCTGGGTGATGTCCTCGCGCCGCTTCTGCAAGGCCTGCTGCTCGCCCAACTGGTCGATCTCGCGGCCGAGCCCGTCGATCTCCGCCCGCAGGCGTTGCTCTTCCATGACGGCCCTGGCCTCGACGGCGGCGATCTGTTGTTTCAGGTAACCGGACTGCTCGAACAGAAGGGCCTGGACTCTCGCATCAAGGGTCCCACCGCCGGCCAAACCCCGTTCGCCCACAACCGTGAACAGCGGCTGTCCCTCGGCGACCCGGTCGCCGTCGCGAACCGAGACATCCCGCGCAATGCCGGGCCGGGGCGTCGTGACCCGAATGGCACCTTCCGTAGGGACCAGCAGGCCCACGACCGTCTCCTTGCGCGCATAGGTCGTCCGCGCTGCGAAGAGGGCTGACGCGAGGGAAACGGCGACCATAAGGCCGACGAGGACCGACCAGGAAACGGGGACAATGCCGAGCGGCCCTCCGTCTTTCTTCCGGGCATGCTCCAGCGCTTCGGCGCGGAATAACTGAAATTGTGTGGATCGTTCCGGCGTCATGCCCGAGTGCATCCGAATTTTTCAAGAAATTCCTTGTGGCGACTGCGATGGTTTGTATTGATCCGATCATGTGTGTTCTGGTCAATGTATTCACCGAATATATAGTATTATCAGTCTGTATTTTGTGGAATCTGGATTTTGTTTAGTTTCGGGGCCAATATGCTGGTCGCTGTGCTCGTTCCGAATTGGAACGGAGCATGATGTTACACGTGCAAAATGCGATGGGGGCTTGCAGCCCCCATCAGATCGTCAATCACAGTCATCGTACTCGCCATCTCCATCTCCGCAGATCGTGGAGTGATGGTCATTCCGCCAGTCTTCAATTTGGCACATAACCAAATGTCCTCCCGAGACGTGATCAATTTCTTCATTTGTAAGGGGAGTAACGGCGAGTTCGCGTCCGATGGTTCGGGTGTAATTGGCAGACTCGTTATCTGGATGCAGGTTGGCGACCATGGGCATTTTAACCTTCCTGTTTCACCGGCTGGATGATCACAATTCTATTCCAATTAGCGACCATATGAAAGGGTGCGTTTCTATCGAAAGTGCGTGTTATTGTGGTTTTTGCAATTAAGGCGGGTTGGGCCAATCAAGCCTAGCGGCCCACGGATGTGGGGTGTGCAAGCCGGCAGGAGGGTTGTCATCCGCCCGTCACGCAGGTTGGTCGGAGTTTGATGTGCCATCGGAGTCATAATCCTGACGGCGGGGCTCATATCTTTCCGACCGCAATGCCGTAGGCTCGGCCATCGGGGTTTTGTGTTCTTGATCTGTGGAGCGCGATTTTAACGTCGTTAACACGGGCGCAATCTGCCATCGTGAATTGTTGATCCGATGGCTTGTAAACAAAGTTTTTGTCTTGAGAAATCAAGAAGCGACTGAATGCATCGAGCATTGGAATGTCAGTGCATCTGTCCTCTAGCCAGAGGAATTGCCCTTGCTCATTAACCTCCAACATTATGTGGTCACCGCCAGGGGTCACGATGAAATCGAACGATCCAAATACGATGCCGATGGATTCCATAAAATTCTTACATTTCTCGCGAATGTTTTCCGGTAGGGTATCCGGAGACACTTTGAATTTGTATTGGTTCCCACTGCGCCAATCCCTGCTAAGGCGAGAGTCAACCTGCGTATCAAGGCGAGCCGTGATGCAAGTGTCGCCCATGAACACGACCCGAAGTTCATATGCTTTGTCTATGTAAGGTTGGTAGATTCCTGGGGTGGATGAGAGTGCTTTGTCATTGGACATAAGATGCTCTGGCAAAATTGATGTGTATATATTCATCGTGTTTTCGCCGTCCGTCCAGGCGGCTTGGAGGAATGGCTTGTAAATGATGTGTTTGTTGTGGTCGTTCCAGAAATCGCGGATCGCATCCGGGTCGTTGGATATAAGGGTTTCCGGAATGTCCAAGCCGCAAGTGCGCGCGACTTTCAATTGTATGGCTTTTGAGTTTGCGTGGCGCCGAACGCGCCCGGGATTGACGCAAAACGCCGTATCGTCGAACCACGACACGGCCCCGTCCGCAAACCTTTGTGCCTCCCTCAGGGCGACTTCCCGATCGGATGGGTGAATGTCGTCGGCGATGGCGGCGTATGAGCCGATGCGACGCACCCAGACCACGTCTGGTTCGGATGTGACCACGCCTTCGTCTTGGTTGCGCACATGAAATGACGCCCCGCCCGCCGCCCCGATCCGTTGCGACGATCGGAGATGGGCCGAAAGCCCGGCCACCGAGCAGGTCTCGACCTGATGGCCAAGCTGGCGAAGGGCCCATGTCACGTAATGTGGGTGTGTGTCCCCAACGAAACTATAAATTAATATGTTCAATTTTCCGCCCTTTCAATGTGGTGGATGTTCGGCGAAAGTAATTCTTATGCAACGCCTAATTATCGGCCTGTCAAGGTCTTGCATTGCATCGGGAAGGCGGGGATCCAGAAGGATCCCCGCTCAATGCTAGTCGCAATCGTCAAATTCTTGGGAGTTTGGTTGGCATGACGTGTAGTTTGACTCGGCGGCCGACGGGCCTGCGATAAGCCAGCAGCCTACGCCGCCGGACACCTCGTCCATCTGCTCCGCCGTGAGCGGCATGACGGCCAACTCCCGGCCGATGGTGCGGGTGTAGCTTTGCGTGTCACTCTTCGATGCAAGGTTGTCTGTTCCAGACATTTGGATCTCCGTATGCCTCAATGCACGTTACAACCGGATGGTACGTAATCTAAAGGTGTATTCAAGGGCTTTTTTCGACCTTTGCGTACGGGTCCTGGTGTGTTTTCGCTCTTTGATGGTGATTGCGACCGCCGTGCCAATGTCCGGTCGATTGTGGGCCTGCGCGTGTACGCTCGGAATTGAGGCGCCGAAGGTGCTCGGCGGTCGTGGGCAGATTTACTCGCTGGGGGGGCGTTCGCTCCGGCGTCCATAGCTGACTGCCGGCAAAACGGCTGGGCGCTATGGCCTGGAAGGGCATTCCGCCGGCTTCCGGGGCCTGCCGCGGCGCCGGGTGGCGGAACGGACTTTCGCCTCGCTCCCGCGCTCGCGTTGCTTGGCTCGGGACGGCGAGTGCCTGCCCGGGAGGGGCGCGGCGACGATACACGTTGCCATGAGCCAAGATCATGCTCCGGCGCATCGCGTGAGCCGACGGGGAGTTTGCCGGCAGCCGGTCTTGGGATGGCAGGTCTGGAAGGTTTGGCTGGGGGACTAGGATTCGAACCTAGACTGGCGGAGTCAGAGTCCGCTGTCCTACCGTTAGACGATCCCCCACCAGAACCGGCACCGCTTTCACGGGGTCCCGGGGCGCGGCCAATCGGCTCGCGGGGCGGTGCATAGCATAAGCGCCGCGTTACGCAAAAGGCTTTTCTGCCACACCTGCGCGCCTTTGCAGTCACAGGTGCCTGGGCTACCATAGGGCGACCATGCGACCGCACGACGTCGACACCCTTATGGTTCCTTCCGGTCTGGCCGGCGCGACACCCGCCGCCGACAGCGCCGCGGGGACCTATGCGGCCATCGACCTCGGCACGAACAATTGCCGCCTGCTGGTCGCCCGCGCCACCCCCTTCGGCTTCCGCGTGGTGGACGCGTTCTCGCGCATCGTCCGGCTGGGCGAGGGGCTGTCGCGCTCCAACCGCCTGTCCGATGCCGCCATCGCGCGCACGGTCGATGCGTTGAAGGTCTGCGGGCGCAAGATGGACCGCCGCGGCGTCACCGCGCGCCGGGCGGTCGCCACCGAAGCCTGCCGCCAGGCCGCCAACTGCCGCGAATTCCTGACCCTGGTGGAGGCCGAGACCGGCATCCGCCTGGAAATCATCTCGGCGGAGGAGGAGGGGCGGTTGGCGCTGGCCGGCGCGGCCCCGTTGCTGGACCGCCGCTGGCCCTACGCCCTGGTCTTCGACATCGGCGGCGGCTCGACCGAGCTGATGTGGATTCGCGTCCCCCGCCGCGGGCCGATGCAGTTGCTGGACCAGATCTCCATCAGCCGCGGAGTCGTCGGCCTGTCCGAACGGTACGGGGGCGACCATGTGCCCGTGGCCGCCTATCAGGCCATGATGGACGAGGTGCTGCACCTGATGGTCGATTTCGAGGCCCGCAACGGCATCCGGCCGCTGGTCGAATCCGGCCGCGTGCAGATGCTGGGCACCTCGGGCACCGTCACCACGCTCGCCGGCATCCGCATGGGCCTGCCGCGCTACGACCGGGCCCGGGTGGACGGCAGCTATCTCACCACCGCCGACGCGCGGCGCGTCAGTTGCGAGTTGCGGGCCCTTGACCTTGCCGGCCGCGCCGCGCATCCCTGCGTCGGCCCCGACCGGGCGGACCTGGTGGTGGCCGGGTGCGCCGTGCTGGAGGCCATCCTGGACCTGTGGCCGGTCGAACGGCTGCGCATCGCCGACCGAGGCCTGCGGGAGGGAATCCTGTCCGAATTGATCGCAGCCGGTGGTGGCCGGGCATGAGCGGCAAGCCCACGAAGGGAAGCGGCGGCAGTGGTGGCAAGCGGGGCGGCGGGGCCGCCGGATCCGGCGCCACCATCAACCCCAGCGGCCGGCAACTGACGGTGCGGGTCAAGACCGCGGCCCGCCGCTCGGTCTCGTCCACCCGCTGGCTCCAACGCCAGTTGAACGACCCCTACGTGACCGAGGCCAAGAAGCGCGGCTACCGCTCGCGCGCGGCCTTCAAGCTTTTGCAGCTCGACGAGAAGTTCAAGCTGCTGCGCCCCGGCATGCGCATCGTCGATCTGGGCGCCGCCCCCGGCGGCTGGACCCAGATCGCGGTCGATGTGGCGAAGCCCGGAACCACGGGCGCCCGCGTCGTCGGCATGGACATCCTGGAAATGGAGCCCGTGGCGGGCGCCACGATCCTGCTGGGCGACTTCATGGCGGACGACGCGCCCGACCGGCTGATCGAGGCGCTGGACGGGCCGGCGGATCTCGTCATGTCGGACATGGCCGCCCCCACGACCGGGCACCCCCCGACCGACCACATCCGCATCATGGCGATGGCCGAGCTGGCGTACGACTTCGCCCGCACGGTCCTGACCGAAGGCGGCGCCTTCGTCTGCAAGGTGTTCCAGGGCGGCACCGAACGCGGCCTGCTGGAACAGTTGAAGCGCGACTTCAAGACGGTCCGCCACGCCAAGCCGCCGGCCAGCCGGGCGGAAAGCGCGGAGACCTACGTCGTGGCCCAGGGCTTCCGCCGGGCCGAATAGCGGCCGGGCGGGCAGGGGAACGGGGCAGGGGGCCGGGCGGGAATGCCGGTCCCGACCCGCCGGGGTGCACGATCCGTCATAGGATCAATGCCCAAATCGCCGGATCCGGTGGGTTCACAAGGGCGTGGGGCTATGTATATTGCGGCGGAACTGCAACGCAGGGGACCCGCCATGGCCCGCGACGTGCCGTTCCGCGACGCATTCACCTTCGACGACGTTCTGCTTGTTCCCGCCGCCTCCTCGGTCCTGCCGACGGATGTGGAGACCCGTACCCGCCTAACCCGCTCGATCGAGCTGGGAATCCCGCTGATGTCCGCCGCCATGGACACGGTGACGGAAAGCTCGCTGGCCATCGCCATGGCGCAGGCCGGTGGGATCGGCGTCGTCCACCGCAACATGGACATCGCGCGGCAGGCCGAAGAGGTCCGCCGGGTGAAGCGGTTCGAATCCGGCATGGTGGTGAACCCCATCACCATCCACCCGAACGCCACCCTCGCCGACGCCCTGGGCGTGATGGCCGACCAACGCATCTCGGGCATCCCCGTGGTGGAGCCGACGACCCGCGCCGACGGCGCCGGGCGGCTGGTCGGCATCCTCACCAACCGCGACGTGCGCTTCGCCACCGATCCCAGGCAGCCCATCAGCGAACTGATGACCCGCGAGGTCGTCACCGTGCGCGAAGGCGTGGGCATGGACGAGGCCAAGCGCCTGCTCCATGCCCACCGCATTGAAAAGCTGGTGGTGGTGGACGATGCCGGGCGCTGCATCGGCCTGATCACCGTCAAGGACATCGAGAAGGCGCAGCTCTATCCCAACGCCTGCAAGGACGAGAAGGGCCGGCTGCGCGTCGCCGCCGCCACCGGGACCGGACCCGACGGGCTGCGCCGGGCCGAGGCCCTGTTCGATGCCGGCGTGGACGTGCTGGTCATCGACACCGCGCATGGCCATTCCGACAAGGTGCTGCAGTCCGTCGCGACGGCCCGCAAGCTGACGAACTACACCCAGATCGTCGCCGGCAACGTGGCCACCGCCGAAGGGGCCAAGGCGCTGATCGACGCCGGGGCGGACGCGGTGAAGGTCGGCATCGGGCCGGGCTCCATCTGCACCACCCGCATCGTGGCGGGCGTCGGAGTGCCCCAGCTCACGGCCATCATGGAGGCCGTCGAGGCCGCTCACGCCGCGGACATTCCGGTGATCGCCGACGGCGGCATCAAGTTCTCGGGTGACCTTGCCAAGGCCCTGGCGGCAGGCGCCTCCTGCGCCATGGTGGGTTCGCTGCTCGCGGGCACGGACGAGACCCCCGGCGAGGTCTTCCTATACCAGGGCCGCTCCTACAAGGCCTATCGGGGCATGGGCTCGGTGGGCGCAATGGCCCGCGGCTCGGCGGACCGTTACTTCCAGGCGGAGGTTCGCGACACCCTCAAGCTCGTGCCGGAAGGCGTCGAGGGGCAGGTGGCCTATAAGGGACCGGTCTCGGGCGTGCTCCACCAGCTCACCGGCGGCCTTCGCGCCTCCATGGGATATGTGGGCGCGGCGACGTTGCAGGAGTTCCGCGAGAGGGCCCAGTTCATCCGCATCTCCAGCGCCGGTCTGCGCGAGAGCCACGTCCATGACGTAACGATCACTCGGGAAAGCCCCAACTACCCGACGCGGAGCTGAGAGCGACCCGAGTTCCGGCCCATGAGCGTCACCGCCGTCCTCCTGCCCGTCTTCGCCCAGATCGGGCTCACCTTCCTGCTGCTTCTCCGGCTGGGGAGTTCCCGCATCGCGGCGCTCCGCAGGGGGGATGTGAAAACGGGAGACATCGCCCTGGGCGAGCGCAACTGGCCGAAGCGGGTCCTTCAGGTCCAGAACGCGTTCCACAACCAGTTCGAGCTACCGGTGCTGTTCTATGTTCTGGCGGCCCTCGCATTGGTCACGCGCAAGGCGGAC